>NZ_JBIVMY010000002.1:0-197901 GCF_044753325.1 Pseudomonas sp. NPDC088414
CGATCGACCAGCGATACGAATCCACCGGACGTTCGGCCTGTTTCGGCACGAAGTAGTACATCATCCCGAGGAAACCGGCGGTAAGGAAAAAGCCTACGGCGTTGTGGCCGTACCACCATTGCACCATCGCGTCGGTCGCACCGGCGTACACCGAGTAGGACTTGGTCAGGCTCACCGGCAACTCAAGGTTGTTGACGATGTGCAGGATCGCCACGGTGATGATGAACGCGCCGAAGAACCAGTTGCCGACGTAGATGTGCTTGGTCTTGCGCTGCATGATCGTGCCGAAGAACACGATGGCGTACGCGACCCAGACGATGGTGATCAGGATGTCGATCGGCCATTCCAGTTCGGCGTATTCCTTGGAACTGGTGTAACCCAGCGGCAGGCTGATCGCTGCCAGCAGGATCACCAGTTGCCAGCCCCAGAAGCAGAACGCGGCGATTTTCGGCGCAAACAATTGCGTCTGGCAGGTGCGTTGTACGGAGTAGAACGAACTGGCGAACAGCGCGCAGCCACCGAAGGCGAAGATCACCGCGTTGGTGTGCAGCGGGCGCAAACGGCCGAAACTGGTCCAGGGCAAATTGAAGTTGAGTTCCGGCCAGACCAATTGGGCCGCGAGAAAAACCCCGAGCCCCATGCCGACGATGCCCCACACCACCGTCATAATGGCGAATTGGCGGACCACCTTGTAGTTGTAGGCGGTACTGATAGAAGTGTTCATGGTTCCCCATCCACGGTTCAGCCGAAGTGAGCGCGCGCAGAAAACGCCGCGAATCCTTCGCCTGGAGTTATAGGCAGACTAAAAGCGAGGCAAGCATGGACAAACAGCACAAGGCCAGTATTGACGGGGATCAATGGGCGCAGTGCGTGCGGGATCGTGGGTGGCTTTGGGACGCCGCGTCGGGCGAGGCTTCGGCGACCCTGATCCTGGCGCATGGTGCGGGGGCGCCGATGGACAGCGACTGGATGAACGATATGGCTGGGCGCCTTGCTGCATTGGGCGTGAACGTGTTGCGGTTTGAGTTTCCTTATATGGCGCAGCGGCGAGTGGATGGCAGTAAACGCCCGCCGAATCCGGCGCCGAAACTGCTTGAGTGCTGGCGCGAAGTGTTCGCTGAAGTGCGACGTCATGTCACTGGGAGTTTGGCCATTGGTGGTAAGTCCATGGGCGGGCGGATGGCCAGTCTGCTTGCCGATGAGCTTGGCGCCGATGCGTTGGTTTGTCTGGGGTATCCGTTTTATGCGGTGGGCAAACCTGAGAAACCGCGGGTTGAGCATCTGGCTTCTTTGCGGACTCGGACGCTGATTGTTCAGGGGGAGCGGGATGCGCTTGGCAATCGGGAGGCTGTGGAGGCTTACGATCTATCGCCGAGTATTGAGGTGTTTTGGTTGGCCTCTGGGGATCATGATTTGAAGCCGCTGAAGGTTTCCGGGTTTACGCATGAGCAGCATTTGGCGTCGGCTGCGGAGAAGGTTGCCGGGTTTCTTCGGTGAGGCTTTGTTTGGAGGCATATCCGTTGCTGCGGTCACGGCCACTTAGGGTTTCGCCCTTACGGCGACTCACTTTTTTTACAAACGCCTAAAAAAAGTAAGCAAAAAAACGCTTGCTCCTGCGTTCGGCCCGCTCGCTGGGGCTCGGGGTCCCTTCGCTCCGGGCTCCATCCGGGCGCAGCGCCTCCGGTTTGCTTCGCTGCACCTCCTCTCGCTGTGTTTGGCTGCGCCAAACGGTCGCTACGCTCCCACCCCCGGATGAATCCCTCCACTCAGCCTTCCGATGTCGCCCGTGGATCAAGATCAAAAGCGTGTGTCGGAAAAACTCAATCATGTACTTGAAACAATCAAGGAAGATGTGATGTGGCCCGGGCATAAAGAAAATATCGGGAATGATTTTAACTATATGCTTGAGTCGATGAATTCAATTCACGTTTCACTGGATAAGCTTAAAGGGGTGTTTCGATCTAAGTCGAGGTCCGGCAAGGGCAAATAGCAGGCTGGGGTTGCAGCTAATTGCCGTCAAGCTGGTTTTAATAGAGCAGGCAAAGTGCGTGCTCTATTTGTGAGGGCTAACATGAATTAATCAATGAGCCCCGAGGAACATCCTTTAACAAGGGTGACCAATCTCGTTCCGAATATCATATTTGAATTGTAAAAGTCATTTGTCGTGAGAGGCCCTTCCTTTGGAAGAGCTTTAGAAATAGTCAGGCCGCCTTTTAATATGATTGAATATACGCTCTCGTCGGTGCTTCCTGGATTTATTATTTTATAAATGGCGTGCTGAAGGCCAAGATTTTTACAAGCTAAATCTTCCTTCGTGAACTGTTCACCAAACGCATTCATGAGGAAAAAATCTTCTAGTGAGCCGTATGAGTTCTCCACCCATTCATGAGCACTGGTGTTTACTATCTCGCCATTCCAAGATAGCTGCCCCAGATACATGGTTGTTTGCTTTTCTCCGGAAATGATCAGTTGAAAACTTGGTAGGTATCTGAAGTCTCTTTCTCCAAATGCCTTGCAAAGGCCAAATAATATATTTCCTGGATTGTAGATATTGATTGATACTGTGGGGTAAGAAGGATCAGCCTCGATCTCACTCGCTAATGCATTGAAAAAGGATACCCATTTTTTACTTCCCATGAGTACCAGTAATACATCATTTTTGAATTTGCTCCAGCTAGGTAGGTATTTGGGTGAGGATGTGCTTTGTAAGTAATAATTAGCTCCTCCTTCAGTTTTTGCGAACTCGGATATAAGCTGGTAATCAGATAAAAGCTCAATATTTTTTTGATAGCGACCACTGCGAAATGCTACTGAAATTGACCATCCAGATTCCTCCATTAGCTTGAGCTTTTCAGGGTGGCCTATTTCCACAGTGTCATGTCCTCGAATTTCCTCCATCATTGCACAGAGAAAATTTTCATCAGGGTCATCTAAGTATTCATCCCAGTTCAGAGTCTGCATGATACGTTTTGCTTCTTCACTTTCAAGATTTGAAATTGGTGAGGAAAAACCAAAATATAGACCATACGGATAGATGACTTTATTATTTTTTTCTTTGTGGTCTGCTGTCAATATTACAAAGTCTGATAATTGTGAATGACTCGCAGCTTTTGCAACAATTTTGATTCCATCATTTCTTTTTTCGATATTTTCATAAAGTATAAGGCTTTGTTGTCTGCTGATAGAGAGTCCCTGTTCTACATGAATTGGGGTGAATATAGTGCAGCTAACAACCTCGCCAGAGTCAGTTGCTGATATTGTATATCCCGTCGTAGGGACTTCGCATATTTTCTGGTACTCGGAAAACGGAATGGATAACTCGTTCCATTCTGTTGATACTAGCAGGGCTCGTATTTTTTCAGATGGAATTCCCAAGGACGATCGAAGTAAGGCCACGTATTTTGTAAGTTCGTGCAAAGCTGCTCTAGCAGCTTGATCGCTTCTTTTGATCTCTATTATTACGTAGTGGCCAAAGTTATCCTTTGCTAGTATGTCGATGCTTCCGTTTGAGCCGAAGTCATTTGTCAATCTATACTCCTTGCGGATAATAGTTAGGTTCGGTTCAATGATGTTGAGATTTAGTGCTAGATAATCCCTGATTCTCTCCTCAAGTCTATTCATTTTTTGCTGCCTCTGTTTAATATTGATAATGCCTTGGGTTTGTTGAGATGTAGATGGTTTTCAGAAGCTGTTGGTGGCCGATGCATAAAAACTCCTCTGGTGAGTGCGGATGTTCATGGGGTGTGAAAAGTTCGCAATATTTCAGGTTGGTTAAAGTTCGTCCACTCTAGATATCTAAGATAGATCATTTATTTTTCTGTTTGAAACAAACGAATTTTAAACTAATTTTTATACGAAAGGCAGAACCTGATTCACTCTGCTTCATCGGAAAAAAACAGATCGATGATCAAAAATGACTCCCTTTCCGCGAACTTCGACTACCGCTTTTTTCATATTAGATGGCTACGGTCCGTATTGCATACACAAGCTTTAGCTTCAGCAGGAATCGTTCTGGCTCAGGTTGCAATGTTCCTTTTGCCTGCATCGGTAGATATGGCTCTACCGGAATATCGTCCCTCAGTTGCGGAAAATCTACCTGCCCCCCACTAAATTGCATCGTCGCCGCATACGGTTAGTTACTGCCGACGATGGCGAATTGTCGGTCTCCGTCGCCGTAGTGAGGCTGCAGGGCCGGCTTCGCTGAACTGTCAAATCTGTCCTGGCCAGTGACCGTGGTTGGTGTGGTACTCACTGGTGATATCGGAGAGTTCTGGCCATTCGGGGCGACTATTGTGTTCTACGTCTTCTTCGGTTTGGCTGGCGAGTTCGGTGGTGACGATTTGCATGGATGGTTTTAGGTTAATTGCGGCCGATTTTACTTGGCTGATTGTGTCGAACGAGCTGCTGGTGAATCGATTGCTGGACAGGCTCCATTTACAGCAGTATTCGTTGAGAGCTGCGAATAACGCCAAATCAAAAAAACCGGATAGCTCTCACCATCCGGTTTTTTGTTACCACCCATCCAATCAACGGTTAACCCGCCCGCCAGCGAGAAATGAGCCTGGGGAACTCAGCAATGCCGAATTGTGCAGCTCCGCAACAGGCAACTCGCCAGAGATCACAAATTCATCGAACGCTTTCTGTCCATCAACCACGGCTTGCCGGACATCAAGAAAACTCAGTTCATCGCGAACAGGTTTTCTGTCGTTCTTTCTGGTGGTGGTCATTGGTGTTTCCCGATTTTGAATTCTTAATGAGTGCGAACGATGGGGCCTGCTCCTTTGGTGCACAAGTCAGTCGATTCCGGTTTTGCTGTAGGTCGGGGAGGGCATAAACGCAATTTTGCGAGCGCGTTTAAAGTACACGAACCGTTACGCCATAAGGGCTACAACACCTTGCGTCGTTGCCTACGCGTACGCCAGAATCCGCCGGCTTACGCAGCTTGGAGAGGGCTATATCGTTTCCCTGTCACTGAGAAGTGACTGGGTTTGGTAGCCCGATTCGAGTTGTGGTTATTGCGACACCTTCAATGCTGTCTCTTTTTTGAGGTTCAGCATTTTATGGTGGGCATGCGTGGGGCTCATTCGTGAGCGCCGGGTTTCCCAATTCGACCGGTCTACCAACCCGCGCATGGCCGCCACCCGCCGTTTGGTAGCGAGGGTGATGGCTCCTATTTTTTCGAATTGGAGTTTTATTCATGTTCAAAGCCACACCCAATCCGCCAGAAACCGATCCAACCTCCAACGACCCAGCGCTAGAGTCCCAAAAGACAAAAGAAGCCGCCGACCGCGCACTCGACTTTTATCTCGGCCCCGAAATCCCGAAGTACTTCCCACCCAAGGCCCGCCCCATCTACATGGTCGATCCCACGCTCGATGACGAAACACTGCTCGTCGAAGCCTGCGAATCGCTGTCGTCAGCCAACGCCATGGCCGGCAATATCGCCAACTCGGTGAAAGGCCCGGAACGCAAACCGCTGCTGGCGCTGCAACAGCTGATCATGTTGAACGAGCTGCTGGTGAATCGGTTGCTGGACAGGCTTCGTTTGCCGCAGTAGTCGTCAATTGCCGTAAATAACAAACAAAAAACCCCGGAAGCTTTCGCTGTCCGGGGTTTCTTTATTGCCAGAACAATTAGCGGTTAAAGCGCTCTACCAACGAATACTGCGTATTCGCCGTCTTGGTCAGCTCTTCACTCAGCAGCGCCGAGTTATGCGCCTGTTCCGAGGTCTGGTCCGCCAGTTCCGAAATGTTGCTGATGTTGCGGCTGATCTCCTCAGCCACCGCACTTTGCTCTTCGGTGGCGGCGGCGATCTGCGTGGTCATGTCGGTGATGTTGGCGACCGCTTCGCTGATGCCGACCAGTGCCTGATCCGCTTCCAATACCCGCGCCACACCTTCTTCCGCCTGGCGATGGCCGGCTTCCATGGTTTGCACGGCGCTGGACGCGGTCTGCTGCAGCTTGGCGATCAGAGCGTGGATCTGGCCGGTAGACTCGCTGGTGCGTTGCGCCAGTTGACGGACTTCGTCGGCGACCACGGCAAAACCACGACCCATCTCGCCGGCACGTGCCGCTTCGATGGCGGCGTTGAGGGCGAGCAGGTTGGTTTGGTCAGCGATGCCTTTGATCACGTCGACCACGCCGCCGATTTCGTCGCTGTCCTTGGCCAGTTGGGTGACGGTCAGGCCGGTTTCACCGACCACAACGGACAGGCGCTGGATGGCTTCGCGGGTTTCCCCGGCGATGTCGCGGCCGCGACCGGTCAGGCGATTGGCTTCCTGGGTGGCGTCAGCGGTGCGTTGGACGTGGCTGGCGACTTCCTGGGTGGTGGCGGCCATCTGGTTGACGGCGGTGGCGACCTGTTCGGTTTCCACGCGCTGACGTTCCAGACCGCTGGAGCTGTTGTGCGCCAGGGCGTCGGACTGTTTGGCCTGATCGGTCAGGTGTTCGGCGGTGTCCTGCAGGCGGGTCAGGCAGGTTTTCAGACGCGCTTCCTGGCTGAGGATCGACATTTCCAGACGCGCCTGCGCGCCACGGCTGTCGGTGTACATCTGCGCGATCAGCGGGTCGGAAGTGGTCTGCTCGGCCAGACGCAGCAGGCGTTTGAGCCCACGTTGCTGCCATTGCAGGCCCATCAGGCCCAGCGGTACCGACAGGCCGGCAGCGAGGGCAAAGCCCCAGTGCGAGTTCAGGGTCGCGCCGATCACGAAGCTCAACTGGCTGACCAGAATGAACGGCAGCCAGTCCTGCAGCACCGGCAGCCATTTGTCGCTGGAAGGAATTGCCGACTTGCCTTGGTTGATGCGTTGGTAGAGCGCTTCGGCACGGCGGATCTGTTCGGCGGTGGGTTTGATCCGCACCGACTCGTAACCGATCACCTGATTGCCGTCGAACACCGGTGTCACGTAGGCGTTCACCCAGTAGTGGTCACCGGATTTGCAGCGATTCTTGACAATGCCCATCCATGGCAAGCCTTGTTTCAGTGTGCCCCACATGTGCGAAAACACCGCAGCCGGGACGTCAGGGTGACGAACCAGGTTGTGCGGCGCACGGATCAGCTCTTCACGCGAAAACCCGCTGATTTCGACGAAAGCGTCGTTGCAGTAGGTGATCACGCCTTTGGCGTCGGTTGTGGAAATCAACCGCTGCTGAGCCGGGAAAGTCCGTTCGCGTTGTGTAATGGGCTGGTTATTACGCATGGTTTTTCAATCCGCAAGGCTTTGAAAGGTTGTCGGCGCTGTCAGGAAATTATTGAAGTTTTTTTTCAGATATAAGTACGGCGTCGCAAAACCGCTCTTGCTTCAACCGGCCAGCATCGGATAGGTGAACAGCGCAAAATGCAGCAGGTTCAGCCCGAAATGTGTGGCGATCGCCGCAGCAAGGCCACCAAAACGGTAGGCCAGACCATAGCCGACACCTGCCAGACCCGCCAGCAACACCCAGTGCCAGCCTGCGCCCAGATGCGCCAGGGCAAAGATCAGCGATGCCAGCAGCAGAGCGAGGTCGCCGCCGTGGCGCAGGTGCTTGAACAGACGGCTCAAACCGCCCTGTATATAGCCGCGAAACAGCGCCTCCTCGACCAGCGTCACCAGCAGCAGATTGTTCAGCAGCCACAGCCACGCCTGATCGGGCCACTTTGGCGCCCAGGCGATCATGCCGAACAGAAGCGCTCCGCCCAGCGCCATTACGGCGCTCAAGGTCAGCCCTAGGACGCTGGCGAACACTGTCAGACGCAGCGAGCGGGTCGCGACAATCCACGGGCAGGCGAGCAACAGCCAGAAGCCGATCAAGGGTTTGTCCAGATTCAGGTACATCGCGAACGGCACAGCGTCGTCGGTGAAACGCAGCGGGGCGATGGCCCGGCCGTTGGCGAATCCCGGCAACCAGTGCAGTGCCAGCGACAGCGCGAGGAAGATGAACACGGCATGCCCCAGCAGGCGCGCCACCGGCACCTGCTGTTGGCGCACGGCGAAACCGGTCACCAGCAACAATCCGAAGGAGATCAGCGCGAGCCAGCCGAGTTGGCCGAAACTCAACGCCAATCCATAACCGAGGCTGAGAAGTGCCAGATAGAGCCATGGCAACGCCTTCATCGAATGTCCTTGTGCAGAATTTTGTGGAAGGGCTTTCTACACGGGTGAGGGCGTTGGGACAAGTAAAGCTGTGGCGGGAAACGGTGACACGCCGCAATCCTCTGTGTAGGAGCTGCCGCAGGCTGCGATCTTTTGATCTTGAAACGCCAAAGTCAAAAGATCGCAGCCTGCGGCAGCTCCTACAGGGTTTTATGTGTGGCTGAGGATCAGTGCAGGTTGAGTTTCGCGGCGGCGCGTTCGGTGATCTCCGAGCGCAGTTTCAGCGACGGCGCAGCACGCAGGCGGGCCTCGTCGACAATCGCGCTCGGTGCCGTATCAGGGCTGCCCGAATTGAACGGTGGTGCCGGCGCATATTCCAGTTGCAACTGAATCAACTGCGCCGCCTCGGCCCCCACCAGTTCGGCGGCCAGCACCAGTGCAAAATCGATCCCGGCGGTGATCCCGCCACCGGTAAACAGATTGCCGTCGCGCACCACCCGATCCTGCACCGCAATTGCGCCGAGTTTTGGCAGCAGTTCGTGATAGGCCCAGTGGGTGGTGGCGCGTTTGCCGCGAAGCAGTCCGGCTGCACCGAGCACCAGCGAGCCGGTACAAACCGACGTCACGTATTTGGCCTGCGCCGCCTGACGCTTGATGAACCCCAGCGTCTGCTCATCTTCCATCAGCGGCCCGACCCCGGCGCCGCCGGGCACGCAGATCACATCCAGATCCGGGCAGTCATCGAACGTGGTGGTCGGTTTCAACAGCAGGCCGGTGCTGGCTGTGACCGGTACCAGATCTTTCCAGATCAGATGCACCTGCACGTCGGGCAGCGAGGCCAGCACGTCATAGGGACCGGTGAGGTCGAGTTGCTGCACCTGCGGAAACAACAGAAAACCGATCTGCAACGTCATGATTCTTTCTCCATTTGAGGGGTGGACGGCTTCACTGTAGGCGCGTAGGTTTTGGCGCATACGCCAATCAGCCCACGAATTACGCCAAATGCCGAAAACCATTCACGTACTCGCGTTTGCCAACGTACAAATCCTCGACGTCACCGGGCCGCTGCAAGTGTTTGCCTCGGCCAACGACATCGCCCGTCAGCGCGGCTTGCCCGTGCCTTATGCGCCTTCGGTGATTACCCGCGAGGGCGGGGCGGTGATGTCGTCCGCCGGGCTGGCGGTACTGGCCGAACCGTTGCCACAACAGGCCAGCGATACCTTGATCATCGCCGGTGGCTGGGGCATTTACCTGGCGGCGGAAGATGTGCCGCTGGTGGATTGGGTGCGCGAGCATGCGGCGAAATGTCGACGCGTGGCCTCGGTCTGCACCGGCGCCTTCTTGTTGGCCGCCAGTGGCTGGCTCGACGGTCGCCGCGTGGTCACCCACTGGACCCGCTGCGAACAACTGGCCCAGCAGCATCCGAAACTGCAGGTCGAAGCCAATCCGATCTTTATCAACGACGGCCCGATCTGGACCTCGGCGGGCGTGACCGCCGGCATCGATCTGGCGTTGGCGATGGTCGAGGAAGATCTGGGCCGCGACATCGCGCTGGACGTCGCCCGGCATCTGGTGGTGTTCCTCAAACGCCCCGGCGGGCAATCGCAATTCAGCGTGACCCTGGCCCTGCAGAATCAGGGCAATCGCTTTGATGAACTGCACGCCTGGATCGCCGAAAACCTCACCTGCGACCTCGGCGTCCCGACCTTGGCCGAACAGGCCGGCATGAGCGAACGCAGCTTCATCCGCCACTACCGCGCCGACACCGGCCAGACCCCGGCCCGCGCCATCGAACTGATCCGCGTCGAAACCGCCCGCCGCCTGCTCAGTGATACCGGGTTGCCGGTGAAACGGATTGCGGCCAACTGCGGGTTTGGCAGTGAAGAGACGTTGCGCCGCAGTTTTTTGCGCGCGATCGGGGTGACGCCGCAGGCGTATCGGGAGCGGTTTTCGGTCAGTGCTGGAGCAGATCCAGTAATGCCTTGAGGGTTTGCTGCGGTGCTTCTTCGGGAATGTTGTGACCGACATCGGGCAGCACGCGCCTTTCGTAGGGGCCGGTGAAATGTGCAATGTCTTCATCTGATTCCGGCGCCGGGCCAACCCCGTCATCGGCACCGCACAGGGAGATCGTCGGCACGCTGATCGGCGGTTGTTTGATCAACGCGTCTTCCATCCATTGCAGCGCCGGATCGCCTGCGGCGTACATGAAGCGATGGCGGTAAGAATGAATCACCACGTCAACGAAGTCCGGGTTGTCGAAGGCCGGAGCGCTCAGCGGATAACGTTCGGCGTTACGTGCCCAGGTCGGTGACCACAATTTCCACAGCAGTTCACAGAACGCCTGCCGGTTTTGCGTCAGGCCCGCGACGCCGCGTGGCGTGTGGAAATAGTACTGGTACCAATAACGGTGCTCGGTCTCGGGATCCAGTGGTCGGGTCGAATTGGCGATGTCCTGCACGTTATAGCCATCCCCCGTCACCAGCCCGCGCACCCGCTCGGGAAACAACGCCGCAACGATGCAAGCTGCCCGACCGCCCCAGTCGTAACCGCAAAGCGTGGCTTGTTCGATACCCAGTGCATCCATCAACTCCAGCAAATCCTGGGCGAGGGCTGCTTGCTGGCCAGAACGCAGCGTGTCCGGGCTATTGAAACGGGTCGGGCCGTAACCGCGCAGATACGGCACGATCACCCGATAACCCTCGGCGGCAAGCACCGGGGCGATTTCGTCGTACGCCCGGGGCGAGTAGGGGAAGCCATGCAGCAATATGACTGCGTCGCCGTTGGACGGGCCGTGCTGTTCAAAGGCAACGGTCAGGTTCGGTGTCAATACGCATTGAATGTCAGACACGGCAGACTCCACGGCAATGGGCGTGAGGCAACACTAGACCATTCCTTGGTGGCGAGGGAGCTTGCTCCCGCAGGCCTGCGCAGCGGGTCCATTGAAGTATGGGGTCGCTTCGCAACCCGGCGGGAGCAAGCTCCCTCGCCACAGGGGAAGCGTCACTTGCCGGCGTTGTTTCTTAAGCCTCGGCTTCCGCCACTTGATTGAAATACTTCGTCCGATCCGGGGTAAACGTCACCCGCATTTTCGTCCGCGAGCAGGTCAGCGAGCGCTCTTCAGCCAGATCAATATCCAGATCCTCACCACGCAAACCTTGCCACTGCGCCAGGTATTTCAGCGAGCCGTATTTCTCGGTTTTCTTCAGGCTGCGGCTCACGCCTCCTTTCCAGCCGAGCACCGGCAGTTCGCCGGCGAGGCATTGTTGGGCGAGGTCGGGGAAGCGGGTGGCGCGCTGGCGGCCGATTTCCCAGCACTTGATCAGGCCTTTGTCGGCGGCTTCCCACAGTTGGGTGCGTGTCAGTCCGCTGCGCAGGGGCGTGGCGATGGGGCGGTGGACGTGCTGGGTCATTCTGGTTCCTTGAATTCGGGTTTTATTGGACAGCTCCGCTGTGCCCGTTGCGGTGGATGGTAGGGGGGGATGTAACAGCTGGCAACAGGGTATTTCAGGGTGTAAGTGCAGGTTGCGGGGGAGGGATTGGGCGGGGATTGTTTAGACGAAGTAGGGGCTGAATGACCTGGCGTGTGGCGAGGGAGCTTGCTCCCGCTCGGCTGCGAAGCAGGCGCAAAGCCAGACAATGCGGTTCTTCTGGAGAAATGGTGGCGCACGGATTGGGGCCGCTTCGCGCCCCGGCGGGAGCAAGCTCCCTCGCCACAGAAGTTCACCAACGTTTATTTTTGTGTGGGAATTTGTTCTGCAGAACCCGAGTTGAAGGGATATTTCCGACAGAGTGCGGCGAAATTACGGCTGCCAAACACTCTTCTCCCCGCTCAAACGCCGATCAAGAAAACTCGCCGCACTGATCAGCGCCAGATGCGTCAGCGCCTGCGGCGAGTTGCCCAGATGCCGGCCGTGGCTGTCGAACTCTTCGGCGTACAGCCCCAAGGGGTTTGCATACCGCAGCAGTTGTTCGAACTCCAGATGGGCCTTTTCCACCTGACCGGCCCGGGCCAGGCATTCGACGTACCAGAACGAGCACGCGGCAAACGCGCCTTCGGTGCCGGCCAAACCGTCGATGTTGGCGTCATCGTTGCGGTAGCGGTAAACCATGCCGTCGCGTACCAAGTGTTTCTCGATCGCTTCAAGGGTCGACAGCCAGCGCGGGTCCTTGGCGCTGACGAAGCGCACCAGCGGCATCAGCAGCATCGAGCCGTCGAGCGCGGTGCCGCCCTTGTACTGGACGAAATGCCCGCGCTCCTCGTCCCAGAAGTTGTCCCAGATGTCGGCGTAGATCGCCTGCCGAGTCTGATCCCACTGGACGAACGGCGCCGGCAGCGAGCGTTTCGAGGCCAGGCGAATGGCCCGATCCAGCGCCACCCAGCACATCAATCGCGAATGCAGAAAGTGATGCTGCTCACCGCGCATTTCCCAAATGCCTACGTCGGTGGTTTGCCAGGTCTCACACACTTGGTCGACCACTTCACGCACGTGTTTCCAGCCTTCGTGGGAAATCGCGTCGCCGTACTTGTTGACCAGGTACACCGCGTCCATCAGTTCGCCAAAGATATCGAGCTGAATCTGATCGTACGCGCCATTGCCGATGCGCACCGGTTGCGCGCCACCATGGCCTGAGAGGTGCGTGAGTTCGGTCTCCGGCAGTTGCTGACGACCGTCGATCGCATAGAGGATGTTGAGTTTGGTCGAATGACCCTGACAATCGCTGACCCGCCCACGCAGCCAGCCCATGTAAGCGTTGGCCTCATCGACAAAACCCAGGCGCATGAACGCGTAGACGGTGAACGAAGCGTCGCGGATCCAGGTGTAGCGATAATCCCAGTTGCGCTCGCCGCCGGGGGTTTCCGGCAGGCCGAAGGTGGCGGCGGCGAGGATCGCGCCGTGCTTGCGCGAGGTCAGCAGCTTGAGCGCGAGGGCCGAACGATTGACCATCTCGCGCCAGCGCCCGCGGTAGTTGGACTGGCCGATCCAGTCGCGCCAGAACTTCAGCGTGCGCTCCAGGCACATTTTCGCGCCGTCATCCTTGAAGCGCGGATCGTCGGCGCCACCGAGGACGAATTCGGCGTGCTGATCCTGTTTCAAACTGAAGGAGGCAACGGCCGACTCGCCATCGATGTGCAAAGCCTGATCCGCCACCAGCCGCAACGATGGCTGACCCTCGGCGCTAAATATCACCGATTGTTGATCCATCTGCGCCCGAGTGTTGGCGCGCGCGTAGTCATGCCGCACCGCGCAGCGCAGGTGAAACGTCGCTTCCCCGCTGACCACTCGCACCCGGCGCATCAGCAGCGGCAGGTCATCGACACTGTCGCCGATCGGCAGCAGGTCGGTGATTTCCACCACGGCCTGTTCGCTGAGCCAGCGCGTCTGCAAAACATTGGTGTCCGGCAGGTAGATCTGTTCGCGACGGGCATCGGGCAAGTCCGGGGCGAGCTGGAAAATCCCTGCCTCGGGCGTGTCGAGCAGCGAACAGAAAATCGACGGGCTGTCGAATTCCGGCCAGCAAAAAAAATCCACGCTGCCCTTGTCGTTGACCAGTGCGGCGCTGCGCAGGTCGCCGATGATGCCGTGGGCGTCGATCGGACTTTGTCGTTCAAGGTGATGCTCAGCCATTGCCACGAAACTCCGGATAAAGACTCATGCCGCCGTCGATGAACAGGGTGGTGCCGACGATGTAGTCGGCGGCGTCGGAAGCGAGAAACACCACCGCGTTGGCGATGTCCTCAACGTCGCCGATGCGACCGTAGGGGATCAGCTCCAGCAGTTTTTCACCGGCGGCGCCTTCGGTGGCTTCTGTGTTGATCGCCGTACGAATCGCTCCCGGCGCGATGCCGTTGATGCGGATGCGCTGCTGGCTGACTTCCTGGGCGAGGGTCTGCATCAATTGATCGACGCCGCCCTTGGACGCCGCATAGTTGACGTGCCCGGCCCACGGAATGCGTTGATGCACCGAACTCATGTGAATGATCTTCCCGGCCGCGCGGGACACGCCTTCACGCACGCCCTGGCGGTTGAAAATCCGCAGTGCGGCGCGGGCGCAGAGGAACTGGCCGGTGAGGTTGACGCCAATCACCGTGTTCCAGTCTTCCAGAGTCATGTCCACCGCCGCGGCATCCTTTTGCAGACCGGAATTGGCCACCAGAATGTCCAGTGAACCAAAGGCGTCCAGAGTCTCGGCGAACAACCGTTCGACCTCGTCTTCCTTCGACACATCGGCGCCGATGGCCAGTGCCTGACCGCCGTCGGCGATGATTTGCTGCGCCAGTGCCTCGGCGGGTTCGGCCTGACGGTTGTAATTGATGACGACGGCTGCGCCGGCAGCGGCCAGCGCTCTGGCGGCGGCGTGGCCGATGCCGGAGCTGGCACCGGTGACCAGTGCCACTTGGCGGGCGAGGGATATTTGCATGCGAAGTCGTGCCTTGAGTGAGGGCCTATTTAGCTGACTGGTCGCGGGCCGGGAGAGTTCAAGAGCAAAGATCAAAAGATCGCAGCCTTCGGCAGCTCCTACATGGAATGCGTTCACCTGTAGGAGCTGCCGCAGGCTGCGATCTTTTGCTCTTCAACACCTTCACATTCCACCAACAATTCCACGCTTCCACGCTGATCAATCTTTGTGGCAACTTGGCGGCCCCTGATGAGGCTGTACCCATGGCAAACCCTTACCGCGAATTGTTCACCGCCCCCGGTGCGCGAAATTTTGTTTTGGCCGGGATGATCGCGCGCATGCCGATTTCCATGACCGGCATTGGTGTGATCACCATGCTCTCGCAGCTCAAGGGCGGGTACGCGCTGGCCGGTGCGGTGGCGGCGACGTTTGCCTTGGCGACGGCGTTTTGTGCGCCGCAGGTCTCACGGCTGGTGGATCGTTTCGGCCAGGGCAAAGTGCTGCCGCTATCGGCATTGATCGGTGGCGGGGCGCTGTTGATGTTGCTGCTGTGCACGCGTCTGCAGGCGCCGACCTGGACGCTGTTCATCTTCGCCGCGCTGGCCGGGTGCATGCCGAGCATGTCGGCGATGGTGCGCGCGCGCTGGACCGAGATCTATCGCGGCCAGCCGCAATTGCAGACGGCCTACGCGCTGGAATCGGTGCTCGATGAAGTCTGTTTCATCGTTGGCCCGCCGCTGTCGGTGGGATTGTGCGTGGTGGCGTTTCCCGAGGCCGGGCCGTTGGCCGCGCTGCTGGCGTTGGCGATTGGCGTGACGGCGTTTGTCGCCCAGCGCAGCACCGAGCCGGCGGTGCACCCGCAGGAGTCGCAGCATCAGGGTTCGATCATTCGCTCGACCGACGTGCAATGGCTGCTGGCGTTGATGCTTGCCATGGGCGTCATCGTCGGTGTGGTCGATGTGGTCAGCGTCGCCTTCGCCCAGCAGCAGGGCCAGCCGGCGGCGGCGAGCATCGTCTTGTCGGTGTATGCGATCGGCTCGTGTCTGGCCGGGATTGCGTTTGGCGCGATGCGTTCGAAACTGCCGTTGCCGCGCCTGTTTCTCTACGGTGGGGTGGCGACGGCGGTGACCACGCTGCCGTTGTTGCTGGCGAGCAATATTTTCGGTTTGTCGCTGGCGGTGTTTGTCGCCGGGCTGTTTTTCTCGCCGACGCTGATCGTGGCGATGGCGCTGATCGAGCGCATCGTGCCGCCGGCCAAACTCACCGAAGGCCTGACCTGGCTGGTGACGGGCTTGAGCATCGGCGTGGCGATCGGCGCGGCCGGCTCGGGCGCCCTGGTGGATGCGTTTGGCGCACGCAGCGGATTCTGGCTGGCGATTGCGGCGGGGGCGGTGGTGTTGGCGTCGGCGTTTCAGAGTTATCGGCACCTGAAATAGCCCGGCATTGGCGAGCTGTTGTGGTGAGGGGATTTATCCCCGATGGGCCGCGAAGCAGCCCCAAATCCAGCCAGCCCTTACCTTCAGAAGTAGCGTGCCGGGTCAGTTTGCGACTGCTGCGCAGTCGATCGGGGATAAATCCCCTCGCCACAGAGTTATCCACACAGGCAGCGAATGGGTTACCAACCCCGACCCGAATTCACCCAGAAATTCACCGACAGTGACGTCGACACTGATTCCACCTGATGGAACCAGCCCTCCGGCAGAAACAACAGATCCCCGGCCTCCAGGGTCACGCGCAGGAACGTCACATCGCGTGCTGCAGGAAAGCGCTCGTAGTCCGGCGCGTCGGGGTTGAAGTCGCAGCCGTCCAGGCCACCCTTTGGCGCTGTCGACCAGGTGCCCAGTGCTTCGCGGTGATGCGGGGCGGCGAGGGTGAACTGCTTCTGGCCCCAGACCTGCGCGAACAAGTTGTCGGTGTCGTCGCGGTGCAGCGGCGTCAGCGTGCCTTTGGGGCCGATCCAGATGCGTGGCGGGATGAACAGCGAGGCATCGAAGTAGGGCGGGTACTTGATCTGCTGCAGCAATTGCGCCGGCAGGATGTTGTTGCCCATGTAGGCCGGCGGTTCGCCGTCAGCCCGTTTGACTGCCGGTTGGTCCAGCGAGGCAATGAACTCGGCCATCGACGTCGAGCGGAAATCACGTTCGGTGGAAAAGGTCTTCTTCACGTAATCGCCGTGGCGGCTGATGCCCTGCAGTTCGGCGAAATGCACCAGTGACTCTTCACGACTGAGATTGAACAGCGGCCAGTCGTGCAGGGCATTGCTGATCACCACCGGGATGCCGTTGGGTAAATACTTGCTTTTGAATTCGCTGACCGACAAATCATTGCGCGCATGGCGCTCGATGCGGGTCTGCACCGGCAGGCCGGCGGTGAGTTGTTCACTGAAGCGTGGCGGGGTCGGGTAGCGCTTGTTCATGTCGACCTTTTGCGCCACGGCGCCACCGTGCATCGCATGCTCGATGATCTGCGGCAGCAGCGTCGCCAGGCCCATGTTGCCGCCGATTTTCAGGCGCCCGCTGGCGAACAGTTCTTCGACATTGACTCGGCCGCCCATGATCCCGAGAAAATCACTCTCGGCGACTTCAATGGTCACGTCGGGGCTGGGATGGCGTCCGGGCGCGGTGCGACTGCTGGCCTTGACCTCCGACCAGTAGGCCTGCTGCGGACCAAACACGAATTGGAAAACGCCTTCGATGCCGACGGCACCGGCATTGGCGAACAACTTGCCCAGGATGCTCTGCAGGTCCACGGTGAATCCTCATTATTGGTTTTGGCCTGAACAGTTAACGAGCGCCTGTTGGCGCAATTTACCGGCGCGCGACTAATTTGCCGGGGGCGTAATCCGTTTCTCTCTACAGACAAATTTTTCGAGGAAAGCCGGGTGAACAAGCTGACCCTGCTGTGCCTGCCGTACTCCGGCGCCAGCGCCATGGTCTACAGCCGCTGGCGGCCAAAACTGCCGCAATGGCTGCAACTGCAACCGGTGGAGTTGCCGGGGCGCGGCGCGCGTTTCGACGAGCCGCTGCACACAGATATGCGTGCGTTGGCGATGCAACTGGCCAAGGAATTGCGGCCCAATCTCAAGGCGCCGTATGCGTTGTTCGGCCATAGCCTGGGCGCGCTGCTGGCCTGCGAAATCGCTCACGCCCTGCGTATCTTGGGCTGCGCGGAACCGGTGGCGCTGTTTGCCTCGGGCACGGCGGCGCCGACGATGCGCGCCGATTACGATCGCGGTTTTGCCGAGCCGAAAACCGACGCCGAGCTGATCGATCAGTTGCGCACGCTCAACGGCACCAGCGAAGAAGTGCTGGCCAACGCCGAGCTGATGAGCCTGACCCTACCGATCCTGCGCGCGGATTTTCTGCTTTGCGGCAAATTCGAGCCGTTGCAGCGGCCGCTGCTCAACTGCCCGGTGCACGTGCTGGGCGGCAAGGCGGATCGTGCGACCACCGAACAGCTGATCGGCTGGAGCAAGGAAACCCGTGGCAGTTTTTCGGTGGACATGCTCGCCGGCGGACATTTCTTTATTCATGAGCATGAGGCCAAAGTGCTCAAGGTGATCAAGGATCAACTGGAAGGGCATCATCGTCGGCACAACCTGGCCATCACCGCTTGATCCGCTCCCTGTAGGAGCTGCGGCACGCTGCGATCTTTTGATCCTGATCTTTAAAATCAAAAGATCGCAGCGTGCCGCAGCTCCTACAGGATTGTGCAATACGACAGAAATTCCCCGCTCTACCTCCCGCCTGACAGTTGTTCTCATTCGCTAATTTTTCCGGTCTGCATTCGTTTTATAGGGACGACGTGCCTTTGTGCTTCCTGCCTACTGATCCGGATGCTGAGAAATGAATGCTGAAGACTCCTTGAAACTTGCTCGCCGGTTTATCGGGTTGCCCCTGGAAAAGCGCCAGATGTTCCTCGCGGCCCTGCACAAGGAGGGCGTGGATTTCGCGCGGTTCCCGATACCGGCCGGCATCGCAGCCGAGGATCGTCAGGCGCTGTCTTACGCGCAGCGCCGCATGTGGTTCCTGTGGCAACTCGACCCGCAGAGCGGCGCCTACAACCTGCCCGGTGCGGTGCGGCTCAACGGTCGACTGAACCTGGCGGCGCTGGAGCAAGCTTTCGCCAGCCTCGTGGAGCGCCACGAAACCCTGCGTACGGTGTTCCAGCGCCAGGCCGATGACAGCCTCCTGCAAGTGCCGGCCACCGCGCCGCTGCTGATTACCCGGGAAGACTTTAGCGCACTGCCGGCCAGTGAGCGCGAGCAGGCGGTGATCCGCGCCGCCGAACAGCAGTCGGTGTTGCCATTCGATCTGGCGGTCGGCCCGTTGCTGCGGGTGACCTTGCTCAAGCTTGCCGAGCAGGAACACGTGCTGCTGCTGACCCTGCACCACATCGTGTCCGATGGCTGGTCGATGAACGTGTTGATCGACGAATTCATCCGTTGCTACGACGCGTTCGACGCCGGTCAGACGCCGCAATTGCCGCCATTGCCGATCCAGTACAGCGACTATGCGCTGTGGCAGCGCCGCTGGCTGGAGGCCGGTGAGCAGGCGCGCCAACTCGACTATTGGCAGGCGCAACTGGGCGACGAACACCCGGTGCTGGAGCTGCCACTGGACCATTCGCGCCCGGCAATGCCGAGCTATCGCGGCACCCGCTATGAATTCGCAGTCGACGGCCAACTCGCCGAACAACTGCGCAGCACTGCGCAACAGCATCAGGTCACTGTGTTCATGTTCTTGCTCGGCGCCTTCAATGCGCTGCTGCACCGTTATACCGGGCAGACCGACCTGCGCGTCGGTGTGCCGATCGCCAACCGCAATCGCGGCGAGATCGAAGGCCTGATCGGCTTCTTCGTCAACACTCAGGTGCTGCGCACGCAACTGCACGGTCAGACCCGGGTCGACGAACTGTTGCGGGCGGTCAAGGAAACCGCGCTGGGTGCCCAGGCGCATCAGGATCTGCCGTTCGAGCAACTGGTCGAAGCGCTGAAGCTGGAACGCAGCCTCAGCCACACGCCACTGTTCCAGGTGATGTACAACCATCAGCCGCACGTCGCCGATATCGCCACCATTAGCACCGCATCCGGCCTGCAACTCGACAGCCTCGACTGGCAGAGCCGCACCACCCAGTTCGACCTGACGCTGGACACCTGGGAGAAGGGCGGCAAGCTCCACGCCGCACTGACCTACGCCAGCGACCTGTTCGATGCACCGACCATCGAACGCATGGCGCGGCACTGGCTGCGCTTGTTGACGGCGATGGTCGCCGATCCGTCGCAGCGCATCGGTGAGTTGCCGCTGCTGGAGGCTGACGAGCAGCGCACCCTGGTGCACGACTGGAACAACGTCCACGCTCAGTACCCGAGCGACACGCCGATTCACCAGTTGATCGAAGCGCAGGTCGCGCGTACGCCGCAGGCACCGGCACTGGTGTTCGGCGAACAGACGCTGAGCTACGCCGAGCTGGATGCGCGGGCCAATCGCCTGGCGCATCTGCTGCGCGAACAGGGGGTGCAGGCGGACAGTCTGGTTGGCGTTTGCGCCCTGCGTTCGGTGGAAATGGTCGTCGCGCTGCTGGCGATTCTCAAGGCCGGCGGCGCCTACGTGCCGCTGGATCCGGAGTATCCGCAGGAGCGTCTGGCCTACATGATCGAGGACAGCGGCATCACCTTGCTGTTGACGCAACAGGCGCTGCTGGCAGCGCTGCCGACTGATGGCGTGAAACTCATCACCCTGGATCAGCCGGGGCTGCTCGACCGTTACAGCGATAGCCGTCCGGAGGTCAGCGTCGATCCGCTGAACCTGGCCTACGTGATTTACACCTCGGGCTCCACCGGCAAACCGAAGGGCGCCGGCAACAGCCACGCGGCGCTGGTCAACCGTTTGTGCTGGATGCAGGAAGCCTATGCGCTGGACGCCAGTGATTCGGTGCTGCAGAAAACCCCGTTCAGTTTCGACGTGTCGGTGTGGGAGTTCTTCTGGCCGCTGCTGACCGGCGCGCGGCTGGTGGTGGCCGCGCCGGGCGCGCACCGTGATCCGCTGCAACTGATCGATAGCATCAACCGCCACCGCATCAGCACGCTGCACTTTGTGCCGTCGATGTTGCAGGCGTTCATCCACGAGACCGGCGTGGAAAGCTGCAGCGGTCTCAAGCGGATTGTCTGCAGCGGTGAAGCGTTGCCGCTGGATGCGCAGCTGCAAGTCTTCGCTAAACTGCCGAACGCCAGCCTCTACAACTTGTACGGCCCGACCGAAGCGGCCATCGACGTCACCCACTGGACCTGTGTCGATGAAGGCGCGGACAGCGTGCCGATCGGCCGGCCGATCGCCAACCTGCGCACCCATGTCCTCGATGCCGAATTGCTGCCGGTGCCGAGCGGTGTCGCCGGTGAACTGTATCTGGGCGGCGCCGGGCTGGCGCGCAGTTATCACCAGCGGCCAGCGCTGACGGCCGAACGTTTTGTGCCGTGCCCGTTCCATGACGGCGTGCGCCTGTACCGCACCGGCGACCGTGTGCGGCAGCGTGCCGACGGCGTGATCGAATACCTCGGCCGTCTCGACCACCAGGTTAAGTTGCGCGGTTTGCGCATCGAACTGGGCGAAATCGAAACCCGCCTGATGCAGCACTCGCTGGTGCGTGAGGCGGTGGTGCTGGTGCAGGGCGGCAAGCATCTGGTGGCTTATCTGGTCCTGGAGAACCCGCAGGCAGACGAGCAGTGGCAGCAAGAGGTCAAGGCGTGGCTGCTCGGCAGTCTGCCGGAGTTCATGGTGCCGACCTACCTGATCACCCTCGACAAATTGCCGGTCACCGCCAACGGCAAGCTCGACCGCAAGGCCTTGCCACAACCGGATGCCGCGCCACAACAGGCATTCGTGGCGCCACAGGACGCCATGCAGAAAGCCCTCGCGGCGATCTGGGAAGCTGTGCTCGGCCTCGACCGCGTCGGCCTCGAAGACAACTTCTTCGAGCTGGGCGGCGATTCGATCATCTCGATTCAAGTGGTCAGCCGTGCGCGGCAGGCCGGGATCCGTATCAGTCCGCGTGACCTGTTCCAGTACCAGACCGTGCGCAGTCTGGCGCTGGTCGCGAGCCACGATCATCTGTCCTCGGTGGATCAGGGACCGGTGACCGGTGACGCCGTGCTCGGGCCGATCCAGCAGGATTTCTTCAGCCGGGCGATGCCGGTGCGCGAGCACTGGAACCAGTCGTTGCTGTTGACCCCGCGTGAGGCATTGAACGCGCAATGGCTCGATGCGGCGCTGACCCACCTGACCAATCACCACGACGCCTTGCGCCTGCGTTTTGTCGAAGGTAGCGAAGGCTGGCAACAAAGCCACGGCCCGCTGCTGGCCGGCGCTGAGCTGTGGCAACGCGATGCCGAATCTGCCGAACAGTTGCAGGCGCTGTGCAACGAAGCGCAGCGCAGCCTCGACCTGCAAAACGGCCCGCTGTTGCGCGCGTTGCTGGTGACCATGGCCGATGGCTCGCAACGACTGGCACTGATCATCCATCACCTGGCGGTCGATGGCGTTTCCTGGCGGGTGCTGCTGGAAGATCTGCAGCAGGCTTACGAGCAGCTCGCGGCGGGTGGCGGCATTCAGTTGCCGGCCAAGACCAGCGCGTTCCAGAGCTGGACGGCGCGTCTGGCGCAGGAAGCGTCGCGCTTCGATGAGCAATTGAGCTATTGGAAAGCCCAGCATCAGGGCGCCGAGGATCTGCCGTGCGACCGCCCGGATGGCAGCCTGCACAACCTGCATGGCGAGAAAATCGAATGGCGCCTCGACGCCGAGCGCACCCGCCAGTTGCTGCAACAGGCGCCCGCCGCCTATAGCACCCAGGTCAACGATCTGTTGCTCACCGCCCTGGCGCGCACCATCAGCCGCTGGAGCCAGCAGCCGGGGACGTTGATCGAACTGGAAGGCCACGGCCGCGAAGACCTGTTCGATGGCGTCGACCTGACCCGCACCGTGGGCTGGTTCACCAGCCTGTTCGCGGTCAACCTGACCGCCAGCGCTGATCTCGACGGCTCGATCAAGGCGATCAAGGAGCAACTGCGCGCGGTGCCGGACAAAGGTCTGGGTTACGGCGTGCTGCGCCATCTGGCCGCGCCGTCGGTGCGCGCCGAACTGGCCGCGTTGCCGCAACCGCGCATCACCTTCAACTACCTGGGCCAGTTCGACCGTCAGTTCGACGAGGCGGCGCTGTTCGTGCCGTCGGTTGAAACCAGCGGCGTGGCGCAGGATCCGTCGGCGCCTCTGGGCAACTGGCTGACCGTGGAAGGTCAGGTGTATGGCGGCGAACTGTCGATGAGCTGGGGCTTCAGCCGCGAGATGTTCGACAGCGCCACGGTGCAGCACCTGGTCGATCAATATGCCATCGAGTTGCAGGCGCTGATCGAACATTGCTGCACACTACCCATTGCGCAAGCGACGCCGTCGGACTTCCCGCTGGCTCGGGTGACCCAGGCGCAACTGGATGCGCTGCCGGTGCCGACCGGTCAGCTCGACGATGTCTATCCGCTGTCGCCGATGCAGCAGGGTTTGCTGTTCCATACCCTCTACGAGCAAGCGGCGGGTGAGTACATCAACCAGTTGCGCGTGGATGTGCAAGGTCTTGACCCTGAGCGGTTCCGCGCCGCGTGGCAGGCCACCGTCGATGCGCAGGACATTCTGCGCAGCGGTTTCGTCTGGCAGGGCGAACTGGCGCAACCGCTGCAGATCGTCCATAAGCAGGTGCAGTTGCCGTTCAGCATTCTCGACTGGCGTCAGCGCGACGATCAGCCGGCAGCGCTCGCGGCGCTGGCCGATGCCGAGCGTCAGCAAGGATTCGATCTGAGCCATGCACCGTTGCTGCGTCTGGTGCTGGTGCAGACCGCTGCCGAGCAATGGCACCTGATCTACACCCATCACCACATCCTCATGGACGGCTGGAGCAACTCGCAGTTGCTCGGCGAAGTGTTGCAGCGCTACAGCGGTCGCACCCCGGCCCATGGCGGCGGGCGGTATCGCGATTACATCGCTTGGCTGCAGCGTCAGGACGCGCAACTCAGTCAGGACTTCTGGAACGCTCAGTTGGCCACGCTGCAAGAGCCGACCCGACTGGCCCGCGCCGCCACCGGCGGCGAGCGCGACAGTGGCCACGGCGACCATTACCTGACGCTGGACGTGCCGCGCACTCAGGCGCTGGAAGCGTTTGCCCGCCAGCAGAAAGTCACCGTCAACACCCTCGTGCAAGCCGCGTGGCTGCTGTTGCTGCAGCGCTACACCGGTCACGAAGCGGTGGCGTTCGGTGCGACCGTGGCCGGGCGGCCGGCGGATTTGCCGGGCATCGAGCAGCAGGTCGGCCTGTTCATCAACACCTTGCCGGTGATCGGCGCGCCGCGTCCGGATCAAAGCGTTGGCCAGTGGCTGCAAGCGGTGCAGGCGCAAAACCTCAGCCTGCGCGACTTCGAACACACGCCGCTGGCGGACATCCAGCGCTGGGCCGGGCAGGGCGGTGAAGCGCTGTTCGACAACATTCTGGTGTTCGAAAACTACCCGGTCGCCCAGGCGCTGAGCCAGGCCGGGCAGGGCCTGCAGTTCGGTGATGTCGGCAACCTCGAACAGACCCACTACGCCCTGAGCGTGGCGGTCACCCTCGGTCAGCAACTGGCGCTGCACTACAGTTTCGACCGCAGCCAGTTTGCCGGTGAGGTGATCGAAGGCATCAGTGCTCACCTGCTGCAATTGCTCGAGCAGTTTGCGCTGTCGGCCGAGCGCAACCTTGGCGAAATCGCTCTGGCCAGCGCTGACGAGCATGCCCGCCAGCAAGCCGAAAACCAGCCGCAGCCGTACCCGCTGGACATCGCGGTGCATCAGCGCATTGCCGCGCTGGCGGCCGAGCGTCCGCAGCGCACCGCAGTGATCTTCAACGGTCAGCACTTCAGTTATGGCGAAATCGAGCAGCGTGCCAATCAACTGGCCCACGCGCTGATCGCCCGTGGTGTCGGCGCCGAGACTCGGGTCGGCGTCGCCCTGCCGCGCAGCGAGGCGGTGATCGTCGCGCTGCTGGCGGTGCTCAAGGCCGGCGGTGCCTATGTGCCGCTGGACACCAGTTACCCGCGTGAGCGCCTGGCTTATCTGATCGAGGATTCAGGTCTGGCGCTGCTGATCAGTGATTCGTCGGTGTCGGCGCAATTGCCGGTCGACGAGTCGGTGCCGTTGCTGGAACTGGATCGTCTCGACCTGCGCGAATTGCCGAGCACGGCGCCACAGGTGCCAGTCGATCCGCACAACCTCGCGTACGTGATCTACACCTCCGGTTCCACCGGCAATCCGAAAGGCGTCAGCGTTGCCCATGGGCCACTGGCGATGCATTGCCAGGCCATCGGTCAGCGCTATGAAATGCGCGACAGCGACTGCGAATTCCACTTCATGTCGTTCGCCTTCGACGGCGCCCACGAACGCTGGCTGACCAGCCTGACCCACGGTGCTTCGCTGCTGATTCGCGACGACACGCTGTGGACGCCGGAGCAGACCTACAACGCGATGATCGAACACGGCGTGAGCGTGGTCGCGTTCCCGCCGGTGTACCTGCAACAACTGGCCGAACACGCCGAGCGTGTCGGCAACCCGCCGAAGGTGCGGATCTATTGCTTCGGCGGCGATGCGGTGCCGAACGCCAGTTTCGAACGGGTCAAACGCGCGCTCGATCCGGACTACATCATCAACGGCTACGGCCCGACCGAAACCGTGGTCACGCCGTTGATCTGGAAGGCTGGCCGTGAAGAGCCGTGCGGCGCTGCTTACGCGCCGATCGGCAGCCGGATCGGCGACCGCAGCGCCTATGTGCTCGACGCCGATCTGAACCTGTTGCCGCAAGGCATGGCCGGTGAGTTGTACCTCGGTGGCACCGGGTTGGCGCGGGGTTATCTGAACCGTCCGGGGCTGACCGCCGAGCGTTTTGTCGCCGACCCGTTCAGCGCAAATGGCGGCTTGCTCTATCGCACTGGCGACCTGGTGCGCCAGCGTGTCGACGGTACCTTTGACTATCTGGATCGCATCGACAATCAGGTGAAGATTCGCGGGTTCCGTATCGAACTGGGCGAAGTCGAAGCGGCGCTGCAAGCCCTCGACGGCGTGCGCGAAGCGGTGGTCGTGGCGCAGGAAGGCAGCGCCGGCAGTGGCAAGCG
The DNA here is from genome assembly GCF_044753325.1 of Pseudomonas sp. NPDC088414. Taxonomy (NCBI): domain Bacteria; kingdom Pseudomonadati; phylum Pseudomonadota; class Gammaproteobacteria; order Pseudomonadales; family Pseudomonadaceae; genus Pseudomonas; species Pseudomonas sp. NPDC088414. The sequence continues at coordinate 25,648 of NZ_JBIVMY010000002.1, forward strand.
TCTGGTGGCCTACGTGGTCGGTGATTCAGCGAGTGCCGAGTTCACCGACCACCTGCGCGCGCAGCTCAAGGCCAGCCTGCCGGCGCACATGGTGCCGGCGTATGTCCTGCGTCTTGAGCGCATGCCGCTGACGCCGAACGGCAAGCTCGATCGCAAGAACCTGCCGAAGCCGGATGTCAGCCAACTGCAGCAAACCTATGTCGCCCCACAGAGCGCGCTGGAGCAGCAACTGGCGGCGATCTGGCAAGACGTGCTCAAGCTTGAGCAAGTGGGTGTCAGCGACAACTTCTTCGAACTGGGCGGCGATTCGATCATCTCGATTCAAGTGGTCAGCCGGGCGCGGCAGGCCGGGATTCGCTTCAGCCCCAAAGACCTGTTCCAGCACCAGACCATTCAGGCCCTCGCTACAGTCGCGCAGACCGGCGAGGCGGTGCAACCCATCGATCAGCACGCGCAAACCGGCGAAACCGCGCTGCTGCCGATTCATCAGGCATTCTTTGCCGAAGCGATTCCCGACCGTCACCACTGGAACCAGTCGGTGATGCTCAAGCCGACACAGGCGCTGGACCCTCAGGTACTGGAGCAAGCGCTGGATGCGTTGGTGGTTCAGCACGACAGTTTGCGTCTGGACTTTGTCGAGCAGGCTGCGGGTTGGTCGGCGCATTACCGCGACGTCGCCACGCAAGCGGGGGAAACCATTCTCTGGCAAGTCGAGGTTGCTGATCTCGCCGCCCTTGAGGCGCTGGGCAACAAGGCCCAGCGCAGCCTGCAACTGAGCGGCGGTTCGCTGATCCGCGCGGTGCTGGCGAACCTGGCTGATGGCAGTCAGCGCCTGCTGCTGATCGTTCATCACCTGGTGGTCGATGGCGTGTCGTGGCGGATTCTGTTCGAAGATCTGCAAAACGCCTATCGCCAGCTCCGCGCAGGTAAGCCCGTGCAATTGCCGGCGAAAACCAGTGCGCTCAAAGCCTGGGCGGCGGCGTTGCAGGACTACGCCAAAACCCCGGCGTTACAGGCCGAACTGGGCTTCTGGCAGCAGCAGTTGCAGGGCGCTTCGGCGGCTTTGCCTTACGACCATCCGAACGGTGGGCAGCAACACGATCAGGCGCTGACCCTGCGCAGCAAACTCGATCAGACCCTGACCCGTCAGTTGTTGCAGGAAGCCCCGGCGGCCTATCGCACCCAAGTCAACGACCTGTTGCTGACCGCGCTGGCGCGGGTGCTGGTGCGCTGGACCGGTGACGACAATGCGTTGGTGTTGCTTGAGGGCCATGGTCGCGAAGACCTGTTCGAACACATCGATCTGACCCGTACAGTGGGCTGGTTCACCAGCGTATTCCCGGCACGCCTGGCACCGGCCGCCGAACTCGGCACCTCGCTCAAGCAGATCAAGGAACAGCTGCGGGCGATCCCCCACAAAGGCATCGGCTTCGGCGCACTCGCGCACCTCGGTGATGAGTCGGCGCGTGCCACCCTGCAAGCCTTGCCGGCGCCGCGCCTGACCTTCAACTATCTTGGCCAGTTCGATGGCAGCTTCGATGCCGCCAGCGATGCTCTGTTCGTGCCGACCAGCGAGTCCGGCGGCGCAGAGGTCAATCTGCAAGGGCCACTGGGCAATCCGCTGGCGCTTAACAGCAAGGTGTTCGGCGGTGAGCTGGACCTGAGCTGGACCTACAGCGGCGCGATGTTCGACACAGCCACCATTCAGCGTCTGGCCGACGACTATGTGCAGGAACTGACCGCGCTGATCGGCCACTGCTGCGACAGTGCCAACCGTGGTGTGACGCCGTCGGACTTCCCGCTGGCGCAACTGTCGCAAGCGCAACTCGACGCACTGGTGCTGGAGCCGCAAGGCATCGACGACATCTATCCGCTGTCGCCGATGCAGCAGGGCATGCTGTTCCACACCTTGCTCGAACACGGCAATGGCGACTACATCAACCAGATGCGCCTGGACGTCGACGGTGTCAATCCGCAACGCTTCCGCGCAGCGTGGCAGGCGGCGGTGGATGCCCACGACATCCTGCGCAGCGGTTTCTTCTGGCAAGGCGACCTGCCGCAACCGGTGCAAGTGGTACAGCGTCAGGTCGAGGTGCCGTTCAGCGTGCTCGACTGGCACGGCAGAACTGATCTGGAGGCGGCGCTGCAAACCCTCGCCGATGAGGAGCGCGCACTGGGCCTGGACCTGGGCTGTGCACCGCTGATGCGTCTGGTGCTGGTGCGCACCGCAGCCGAGCGTTATCACCTGATCTACACCAACCATCACATCCTGATGGACGGCTGGAGCAGCGCGCAGTTGCTCGGCGAAGTGTTGCAGCACTACAGCGGCGAAGCGGTCGCCCGTGGCGCGGGTCGCTACCGCGATTACATCGCCTGGCTGCAACGTCAGGATGGCGCGGCGGCTGAAGCCTACTGGTTGGCGACGCTGGGCGATCTGCAGGAACCGACGCGCCTGGCCAATGCCATCGCGCGGCCGCAGGCCGGTTTGCCGAGCGTGGGTTACGGCGATCATTACCAGGTGCTGGACGCTGAGCTGAGCCAGCGCCTGGGCGAGTTTGCCCGGGCCGCGAAAGTCACCGTCAACACCGTGGTGCAAGCGGCGTGGCTGCTGCTGTTGCAGCGCTACACCGGTAAGGATTGCGTGGCGTTCGGCGCCACCGTCGCCGGGCGTCCGGCGGATCTGCCGGGTGCCGAAGCGCAGATCGGTCTGTTCATCAACACGCTGCCGGTGATCGCCGCACCGCCCGCGCAGCAGAGCGTGATCGCCTGGCTGCAAGCGGTGCAGGCGCAGAACCTCGCCTCGCGCGAATTCGAACACACGCCGCTGGCGGACATTCAGCGCTGGGCCGGGCAGGGCGGTGACGCCTTGTTCGACAGCCTGATGGTGTTCGAGAACTACCCGATTGGCGAAGCACTGGAGCGTGGCGCGCCGCAAGGTCTGCACTTCGGCGCGGTGGCCAATCAGGAGCAAACCAACTATCCGCTGACCCTGTTGGTGAGCATGGGCGCGCAACTGTCGGTGCATTTCAGCTATCAGCGCGACAGCTTCGCGGCGGCCAGCGTGGCGCAGTTGGGCGCGCATCTGCAGCGTCTGCTGAGCCAGATGGCGGATGCCGGTGAGCGTTCGCTCAGCGAACTGAACCTGATCGAACACAGCCCGCAGGTGAACAGCGATTTCGCCACCGAGTTGTGCATCCATCAAGCCATCGCCCATCAAGTGGCGGCGACCCCGGATGCCTTGGCGGTGACCTTCGCCCATACGCAGCTGACTTACGCCGAACTGGACGCGCAGGCCAATCGTCTGGCGCACAAACTGATCGAGCTGGGTGTCGGCCCGGAAGTGCGCGTGGGCGTAGCGATGCCGCGTTCCGAGCAATTGCTGATTGCTTTGCTTGCGGTGCTCAAGGCCGGTGGAGCGTATGTGCCGCTGGACCCGGATTACCCGGCCGATCGCGTGGCCTACATGCTGGAAGACAGCCGGGCGCGGGTGTTGCTCACCGAGCAGGCCGTTGCCGCGACCCTGAGCGTGCCGGGCAATACCCAAGTGCTGCTGATGGATCAGGTTTCGCTAAGCGGCTATTCGACTGTTGCACCACAGACAGCGGTGCAACCCGACAACCTCGCCTACGTGATCTACACCTCCGGTTCCACCGGCAAACCGAAAGGCGTGGCGATTGCCCATCGCAACGTCATGGCGCTGATCGACTGGTCGGCCAAGGTCTACCTCCGCGACGACATTCAAGGCGTGCTGGCCTCGACGTCGGTGTGCTTCGACCTGTCGGTGTGGGAGCTGTTTGTCACGTTGGCCAACGGCGGCTCGCTGATCATCGCGCGTAATGCCTTGGAGCTGGCGCAACTGCCGGCCCGCGATCAGGTGCGTCTGATCAACACTGTGCCGTCGGCGATTGCTGCGCTACAGCGTGCCGGGCAGATTCCGTCGAGCGTGCGCATCATCAACCTCGCTGGCGAGCCGCTTAAGCAAGCGCTGGTGGATACGCTGTATCAGCAGTCGACGGTCGAGCATGTTTACGACCTGTACGGCCCATCGGAAGACACCACCTATTCGACCTGGACCCGCCGCAGTGCCGGTGGTCAGGCGCGGATCGGGCGCGCGCTCGAGCACAGCGCCAGCCATCTGCTCGACGCCGATCTGCACGCGGTGCCGCAAGGCGTTTCGGCCGAGTTGTACCTGTCCGGCGCCGGCATCACGCGCGGTTATCTGGGGCGTGCGGCGATGACCGCCGAGCGCTTCGTGCCGAATCCTTTCGTCGGCAACGGCCAGCGCATGTACCGCACCGGCGACCTGATTCGTCAGCGCGAGGAGGGCGAGCTGGAGTACATGGGCCGGATCGACCATCAGGTGAAAATTCGTGGATTCCGCATCGAACTGGGGGAGATCGAGGCGCGATTGCTCGCGCAACCGGCAGTCAGCGAAGCGGCGGTGCTGGCCGTCGAAAGCGACAGCGGGGCGCAACTGGTGGCGTATGTGGTCGCTCCGCAACTGGAGATGCACGACGGGGACGCGCAGCGGCAACTGCGCGAGGGACTAAAGACTGGCCTCAAGTCTTCGTTACCTGACTACATGATTCCCGCGCACCTGCTGTTCCTTGAGCAGTTGCCACTGACCCCCAACGGCAAACTCGACCGCAAGGCCCTGCCGGCGGTCGATGCCAGCCAGATGCAGGCCGCGTATGTCGCGCCGCACAGTGAGCTTGAGCAGCAGGTCGCGGCGATCTGGCAGCAAGTGCTCGAAGTGCAACGCATCGGCTTGAACGATCACTTCTTCGAACTCGGCGGGCACTCGCTGCTGGCGGTCAACGTGGTGTCGCGCATGGCCCTTGAACTGGGCCTGACGCTGACCCCGCAACTGTTATTCCAGCACCCCGTCCTGAGCGATTTTGTCGCTCGACTCGATACAGGAGGCGGGGCAATCAACGAACAGAAACTGAGCAAGCTGGAAGCCCTGCTTGACGATATGGAGGAAGTCTGATGGACAAGAGTGTTGCTTTGAGGGTAGCCAAGCGCTTTATCACTCTGCCGCTGGACAAACGTAAGCTGTACCTGGAAAAGATGCTCGAAGAGGGCGTCTCTCCGGCCAACCTGCCGATCCCGGAAACACGTTCCGGGTTTGCGGCGATTCCTCTGTCGTACGCTCAGGAACGGCAACTGTTCCTCTGGCAAATGGATCCGCACAGCACCGCGTATCACATCCCCAGCGCCCTGCGCCTCAAGGGCCGGCTGGATGTGGCGGCGCTGCAACGCAGCTTCAACGCGGTGGCGGCACGCCACGAAAGCCTGCGCACGACTTTCGCCGAACAGGGTGAAAGCTTTTGCCAGGTGATTCATCCGCAACTGCCGCTGAGCATCAGCCTGACGCCATTGCCGGAGGGCATCGACGCCGCCGGGGAAGACGCCGCGATCAAGGCCTTCGTCGAGAACGAAACCGCGCGCCCGTTCAATTTGCAGCAGGGCCCGCTGTTGCGGGTGGCGCTGCTCGAAGTGGCGGAAGACGATCATGTGCTGGTGCTGATCCAGCACCACATCATCGCCGATGGCTGGTCGATCAAAGTCCTGGTCAACGAGCTGATCGAGCATTACGCCGCCGACACCGCCGGGCAGCCGCTGAGCCTGCCGGAACTGGAAGTGCAATACGCCGACTACGCGATCTGGCAGCGCCACTGGCTGGAAGCGGGCGAGCGTGAGCGCCAGCTGGCCTACTGGGTCAAGACCCTGGGCGGCGAGCAGCCGGTGCTGGAACTGCCGATCGATTTCCCGCGTCCGGCCGTGCAAAGCCTGCGCGGTGCGCGGCTGGAGCTGAACCTGCCGGCAGACCTCGGCGACGCCCTCAAACAACTGGCGCAGCGCGAAGGCGCAAGCCTGTTCATGCTGTTGCTGGCGTCGTTCCAGGCGTTGCTGCATCGCTACAGCGGTCAGGCGCAGATTCGCGTCGGGGTGCCGACCGCCAACCGCAACCGCGTCGAGACTGAAGGCCTGATCGGCTTCTTCGTCAACACTCAGGTGCTGAGTGCCGAGGTCAGCGGGCAGCTGCCGTTCAACCAGTTGCTGGCTCAGGTCAAGCAGGCGGCGATGGCTGCGCAGGCGCATCAGGATCTGCCGTTCGAGCAACTGATCGAAGCCCTGCAACCGGAGCGCAGCCTGAGCCACAGCCCGGTGTTCCAGGTGATGTTCAACCACCAGACCAGCCGTGATCAGGGGCGCAACGCGGCGCAGTTGCCGCAGCTGAGTGTCGAGGACGTGCAGTGGGAAGGGCGCACCGCGCAGTTCGACCTGACGCTGAATACCTACGAGTCCAGCGACGGCTTTGCCGCCGAGCTGACCTACGCCACCGATCTGTTCAAAGCTGAAACCGTCGAACGTCTGGCACGTCATTGGCAGAACCTGCTGCGTGGCATCGTCGCCGCGCCGAGCCAGCGCGTCGGCGAATTGCCGTTGCTGGAAAGCACCGAGCACGGCGTGCTGTTGCAGGACTGGTTGCGCAGCGCCGACCGCAGCGCGCAAGCCGAATGCGTGCAGCAGGATTTCTCCCGGCGTGCCCAGCAAACACCGCAGGCCACTGCATTGATCATCGGCGAGCACGTGCTGAGCTACGCCGAGCTGGATGCCCGCTCCAGTCAACTGGCGCACAAGCTGATCGAGGCCGGTGTCGGCCCGGAGCAGCTGGTCGGCATCGCCGTCGAGCGCAGTGTGGAAATGATCGTCGGCCTGCTGGCGATCCTCAAGGCCGGCGGTGCTTATGTGCCGCTGGATCCGGCGTATCCGCAGGATCGTCTGGCCTACATGATCGAGGACAGCGGCCTGCAGTTGCTGCTGACCCAAAGCCATTTGCAGGCACAGCTGCCGATCCCGCCGGGCGTGCAAAGCCTGTTGCTGGATCAGCCAAACGACTGGCTGGCGGCTTATCCACAGACCGCGCCGGACGTGGCAGTCAATGGCGAGAATCTGGCCTATACGATCTACACCTCCGGTTCCACCGGCAAACCGAAAGGCGTGATGGTGCGCCACGCGGCGCTGAGCAACTTCGTCGCGAGCATGATCGAGCAGCCGGGCATCTGTGCCGCCGATCGCATGCTGTCGCTGACCACCTTTTCGTTCGATATTTTCGGCCTGGAAATCTACGGCCCATTGCTGGCCGGCGCCTGTGTGGTGCTGACCGGCAAGGATGTGCATCAAGACCCGCAAGCGGTGCTCGAACTGATCGAGCGTCACGCCGTGACGGCGCTGCAAGCCACGCCCTCGACCTGGCGCATGCTGCTGGACAATGAACAGGCGCCCATCCTGGCGGGCCGCACGTTCCTCTGTGGCGGTGAAGCGCTGTCGCAGGAACTGGCGCAACGCATGCTCGCGCTGACGCCGAGCGTGTGGAACCTCTACGGCCCGACCGAAACCACCATCTGGTCGGCGCAGCACGCCTTGAGTGCGGACAACAGCCGTCCATTCCTCGGCACACCGCTCGACAACACCGCGTTGTACATCCTCGGCAGCGACCTGGAGCTCAATCCGCTCGGCGCTCCGGGGGAATTGCTGATCGGCGGCGACGGCCTGGCTCGTGGTTACTTCCAGCGCCCGAGCCTGACTGCCGAACGCTTTGTGCCGGATCCCTTTTCGACAACCGGCGCGCGTCTGTACCGCACCGGCGACCTGACCCGTTACCGCGCCGAAGGCGTGATCGAGTACATCGGGCGAATCGACCATCAGGTGAAAATCCGTGGTTTCCGGATTGAACTCGGCGAGATCGAAGCGCGTTTGCTCGCCCTCGACAGCGTGCGCGAAACCGTCGTAGTCGCTCAGGACGGCCCGACCGGGCCGCAACTGGTCGGCTACGTGGTGCCAGCCGCCAGCGCTTTTGATGAAGTTGAACTGCGCGCCGCATTGAAAGCCAGCCTCAAGGCCGAGCTGCCGGAATACATGGTGCCGGCGCACCTGTTGTTCCTCGCGCAACTGCCGCTGACGCCGAACGGCAAAGTCGACCGCAAAGCCTTGCCGGCATCCGACGCCAGCCAACTGCAATCGACTTACATCGCCCCGCAAACCGCCACGCAACACAGCGTTGCCGAGATCTGGCAAGCGGTGCTCAAGCTTGATCGCGTGGGCCTGAGCGACAACTTCTTCGAACTGGGCGGCCACTCGTTGCTGGTCACGCAAGTGGTCTCGCGGGTGCGTCAGGCACTGAACGTGCAGGTGCCGCTGCGCACGCTGTTCGAACACAGCACGCTGGAAGACTTTGTCGCCGCGCTGGGTGTCGATCAGGCGCATCGGGAGCCGCCGATTGTTGCCTTGCCACGCCAGCAACCGCTGGCGCTGTCCTATGCCCAAGAGCGTCAATGGTTCCTCTGGCAGCTGGAACCGACCAGCACCGCTTATCACGTGCCGGCGGCGTTGCGTCTGCGCGGTGAGCTGGATCTGCCGGCGTTGCAGCGCAGCTTCGATGCGCTGATCGAGCGCCACGAATCGCTGCGCACCTGCTTCGTCGAACAGCAGGGTCAGACCCTGCAAGTGATCCAGGTTCACGGCACGCTCGATCTGCAGGTGCAGGACGTGGCGGCGGAGCTCGACGAGGCGGCGCTGCAAGCGTTGGTCGCCGCCGAAACCCTGCACCTGTTCAATCTGCAGCAAGGTCCGTTGCTGCGGGTCAAACTGCTGCGTCTGGCCGCCGATGACCACGCGCTGGTCATCACCCTGCATCACATCGTCGCCGACGGCTGGTCGATGAATGTCATGGTCGATGAACTGGTGGCGTTGTATGCCGCCTACAGCCAGGGCAAGAGCGTGCAATTGCCGGCGCTGCCGGTGCAATACGCCGACTACGCCGTGTGGCAGAAACAGTGGATGGACGCCGGTGAACGCGAGCGTCAATTGGCCTACTGGACCGCACAACTCGGCGCTGGCGATCAACCGCTGCTGGAGTTGCCGAGCGATCGTCCGCGTCCAGCCGAGCAGAGCTATCGTGGCGCCCGTCGCGAGATCCCGCTGAGCCTCGAACTGGCCACCGCGCTCAAGCACCTGGCGCAGCGCGAGAACGTCACGCTGTTTGCGCTGTTGCTGGCATCGTTCCAGACCTTGCTGCATCGCTACAGCGGTCAGGCCGATATCCGCGTCGGCGTGCCGGTGGCCAACCGCAACCGGGTCGAGACCGAAGGCCTGATCGGTTTCTTCGTCAACACCCAGGTACTCAAGGCCGAGTTCGACAGTCAGCAGACGTTCCGCAGCCTGCTGCAGCAAGTGAAAAACACCGTGCTGGGTGCGCAAGCGCATCAGGATCTGCCGTTCGAGCAACTGGTCGACGCGCTGCAACCGGAACGCAGCCTCAGCCACAGCCCGCTGTTCCAGGTCATGCACAACCACCAGAGCCAGGTGCGTCAGGCGCAGGGCGCCACGCGTCTGCCAAAACTGGCGATTGAAGGCTTGCCGTGGGCGTCCAGTACCGCGCAGTTCGACCTGACCCTGAACACCTTTGAATCGAGCGACAACGTCTGGGCCGAGCTGACCTATGCCACCGACCTGTTCGACCTCGAAACCATCGAACGCCTGGCGCAACACTGGACCCATCTGCTGCAAGGCATCGTCGCCGACAGCGCTCAGCGCATCGCCGAACTGCCGCTGCATGACGCCGCCGAACGCGCGGCGACCTTGCAGCAGTGGAACCCGGCCATCCGCGATTTCCCGAGCGAGCAGTGCCTGCATCAACGGATCGAACAACAAGCCGCCCGCGCCCCGCAAGCGATTGCCGTGAGCTGTGCCGGGCAGTCCCTGAGCTACGGCGAGCTGAACAGTCGCGCCAACCAGTTGGCCCACAAGCTGATTGCCAGCGGTGTCGGCCCGGACGTGCGCGTCGGTCTGGCGGTGGAGCGCAGCCTCGACATGCTGGTCGGCCTGCTGGCGATTCTCAAGGCCGGCGGCGCCTATGTGCCGCTGGACCCGACGTATCCGGAAGAACGCCTGAGCTACATGATCGGCGACAGCGGCATTGCCTTGCTGCTGACCCAGAGTCATCTGCTGGGGCGTCTGCCGATGCCGGATTCGCTGCGCAGCCTGATGCTCGATCAGGAACGTGACGGTCTGGAAGGCTACAGCGACAGCAATCCGCAGGTGCGCATGAGCCCGGACAACCTGGCTTACGTGATCTACACCTCCGGTTCTACCGGGCAGCCGAAGGGCACGTTGCTGGCCCATCGCAACGTGCTGCGCCTGTTCGAGGCCACTGATGCGTGGTTCGATTTCGGCGCCACGGATGTCTGGAGCCTGTTCCATTCCTACGCGTTCGACTTCTCGGTGTGGGAGATTTTCGGCGCGCTGCTGTACGGCGGCAAACTGCTGGTGGTGCCTTACGAGGTCAGCCGCTCGCCGGAAGATTTCTTCGCCTTGCTTTGCCGCGAAGGCGTCACCGTGCTCAACCAGACGCCGTCGGCGTTCAAGCAATTGATGCAAGTGGCCTGCGCCCCGCAGCATGCGGCGCAAGCACTGGCGCTGCGTTACGTGGTGTTCGGCGGCGAGGCGCTGGAGGTCAAGAGTCTGCGTCCGTGGTTCGAGCGTTTCGGCGATCAGGCACCGCAACTGATCAACATGTACGGCATCACCGAAACCACCGTGCACGTGACCTACCGGCCGATTTCGCTTGCCGACTTGCAGCGTGACGCCAGCAGCCCGATCGGCGAACCGATCCCGGACCTGTCCTGGTACTTGCTCGACGGAGATCTGAACCCGGTCGCCAAAGGCTGCATCGGTGAGTTGTACGTCGGTCGTGCCGGCCTGGCTCGTGGTTATTTGAACCGCGCGGATCTGACCAGCCTGCGCTTTATTCCCGACCCGTTCGCCGCTGATGGCGGGCGTCTGTACCGTACCGGTGACCTGGCGCGCTACCGCGCCGACGGCGTGATCGAATACATCGGCCGGATCGACCATCAGGTGAAGATTCGCGGTTTCCGTATCGAACTCGGCGAGATCGAAGCGCAACTGCTGGAACAGGCTGCGGTGCGCCAGGCCGTGGTGCTGGCGCAGCCGGGCCTCAGCGGTCAGCAACTGGTGGCGTATCTGGTGCCAGGCGACGCCGCGCTGCTCGACGCAAGCCCGGCCGAACAGGCGCTGTGGCGCGACAGCGTGCGCGCCGAACTCAAGGCCAATCTGCCGGATCACATGGTTCCGGCGCACCTGTTGCTGCTGGCGCAATTGCCGTTGACCGCCAACGGCAAACTCAATCGCAACGCCTTGCCGTCACCCGACGCCAGCCAGGCGCAGCAGACCTATCAGGCGCCGCAAAGCGCGATGGAGCAGGGTCTGGCCGCGATCTGGCAGGACGTGTTGAAGCTGCCGCAAGTCGGCATCAACGACAACTTCTTCGAATTGGGCGGCGACTCGATCATCTCGATCCAAGTGGTCAGCCGCGCCCGTCAGGCCGGCATCCGCCTCAATCCCAAAGACCTGTTCCAGCACCAGACCGTACAGCGTCTGGCACTGGTCGCGCAGTGGGGTGGTGACGAATCGACGATTGATCAGCAAGCCGCGAGCGGTGCAGCGTTGCTGCTGCCGATCCAGCAGCAGTTCTTCGCCGACGAAATTCCGCAGCGTCATCACTGGAACCAGTCTGTGCTGCTGCAACCGCGGCAGGCGCTGGACGCGGAAAAAGTCGAGCAAGTGTTGCGCGCACTGGTGGCTCATCACGATGCCTTGCGCCTGAGCTTCACTCAGCACGATGGCGTGTGGCAGGCCGAGCACCGCGCGGTCGAAGCGCTGCCGCAGAACCTGCTCTGGCAGGAGGACGTGGCCGATGCCGCCGCCCTTGAAGCCTTGGGTAACCGCGCCCAGCGCAGCCTCGATCTGCAACACGGGCCGTTGCTGCGTGCGGTGCTGGCAACTCTGGCCGATGGCACACAGCGTCTGCAGTTGGTGATTCATCACCTGGCGGTGGACGGCGTCTCGTGGCGGATTCTGCTGGAAGACCTGCAAAACGCTTATCAGCAACTGCTTGATGATCAGCCGTTGAGCCTGCCGTCCCGGACCAGTGCCTTCAAGGACTGGGGTGAGCACTTGCAGCGTTACGCTAACAGCCCGGCGTTGCAGGCCGAACTGGCTTGGTGGCAGGCCTGCCTGAGCGATGTGAGTACCGATCTGCCGTGCAAACGCGTTGACGCCAGCCAGGACAATCGTCTGGCCCAGACCGTACAAACCCGGCTCGGTGCCGAGCTGACCCGCCAACTGCTGCAAGAGGCCCCGGCGGCGTACCGCACCCAGGTCAACGATCTGTTATTGACGGCATTGGCGCGGGTCATTGGTCGCTGGAGCGGGCAGGCGTCGACGCTGATCCAGCTCGAAGGCCATGGTCGCGAAGAACTGTTCGACGGCGTCGATCTGACCCGCACGGTGGGCTGGTTCACCAGCCTGTTCCCGGTGCGCCTGACGCCAGCAGACTCGCTTGGCGAGTCGATCAAGCAGATCAAGGAACAACTGCGCTCGATCCCCAACAAGGGCATCGGTTTCGGCGCCTTGCGTTACCTCGGTGATGCGCAGGCGCAGCAGAGCCTGCAGGCCTTGCCGAGCCCGCGCATCACCTTCAACTATCTTGGGCAGTTCGACGGCAGTTTCGCCGGCGACGAGGCTGCGCTGTTCGTGCCGTCGCCGGACAACGCCGGCCTCGATCAGAGCCCGGAGGCGCCGCTGGGCAACTGGTTGACTCTCAACGGTCAAGTGTATGGCGGCGAGCTGCGGGTGGGCTGGACGTTCAGCCGCGAGCGTTTCGACAGCGCGGTGATTGAAGCCCTGGCCGCAGTTTACGCCGCAGAACTCGCAGCGTTGATCGGCCATTGCCTGACCCCGGGCGTCGAAGGCCTGACCCCGTCGGACTTCCCGTTGGCCGGCCTGACGCAGGCGCAGCTTGATCAGTTCCCGCTGGCGCCACGCCAGGTCGCCGATGTGTATCCGCTGTCGGCGATGCAGCAGGGCATGTTGTTCCACAGCCTCTACGAGCAGGCCACCGGCGATTACATCAACCAGGTCCGGCTCGATGTCGAAGGCCTCGATCCGCAACGCTTCCAGCAAGCCTGGCAAGCGGCGGTGGACAACCACGACATCCTGCGCAGCAGCTTTGTCTGGCAGGGTGAACTGGTGCGACCGGTGCAGGTGGTGCACAAGCAACTGGACATGCCGTTCCGCGTGCTCGACTGGCGTGATCGCGACGATTGCCAGAACGACCTGAATGCACTGGCCGCCGCCGAACAGGCGCAAGGTTTCGACCTGAGCCAGGGGCCGCTGTTGCGCATGCTCGTGGTGCGTCTGGACGAGCAGCGTTGCCACTTGATCTACACCAACCACCACATCCTGATGGACGGCTGGAGCAACTCGCAGTTGCTCGGCGAAGTCCTGCAGCGCTACAGCGGGGTTGCCCAGCCGCCACTGGCCGGACGTTATCGCGATTACATCGAATGGCTGCAGCGCCAGGACGTGCAGGCCAGCGAGCGTTACTGGACCGCGCAACTGGCTGACCTGCAAGCGCCGACCTTGCTCGCGCAAGCGTTGCAGGCGCAGCGCGGCGATGCACCGCGCGATGGCCATGGTGAACATTTCTGCGTACTCGACGCTGAGCAGACGCGGCGTCTGGGCGAGTTCGCGCGCCAGCAGAAAGTCACCCTCAACACGCTGATTCAGGCGGCATGGTTGCTGCTGTTGCAGCGCCTGACCGGCCAGCCGTGCGTGGCATTCGGCGCCACGGTCGCGGGACGTCCGGCCGAGCTCAAAGGCGTCGAGCAGCAGATCGGCCTGTTCATCAACACCTTGCCGGTCATCGCCAGCCCGCAGTCGCCATCGAGCGTTGGCGAATGGTTGCAGAGCGTGCAGGCGCAGAACCTGGCCTTGCGCGAGCATGAGCACACCCCGCTGTTCGATATTCAGCGCTGGGCGGCACGCAATGGTGAGGCGCTGTTCGACAACATTCTGGTGTTCGAGAACTACCCGGTGTCCGAGGCGCTGGCGCAGGGCGCACCGCAAGAACTGCGCTTCGGTGAAATCCACAATCATGAACAGACCAACTACCCGCTGACGCTGTTGGTGCACCTGAGCGACGAGTTGTCGATGCACTTCAGCTACCAGTGCGAAAGCTTTGCCGCGCACAGCGTGGTGCAACTGGCCGGGTATCTGCAGCGTTTGCTCGGGCAGATGAGCGAGTCGGGGGAGCGTTCGCTCAGTGAACTGAACCTGATCGAGCACAGCCCGCAGGTGAATACCGACTTCTCCACCGATCTGTGCATCCATCAAGCCATCGCCCGTCAAGTGGCGGCGACTCCGGATGCCTTGGCGGTGACCTTCGCCCATACGCAACTGACTTACGCCGAGCTGGACGCGCAGGCCAATCGTCTGGCGCACAAACTGATCGAGCTGGGTGTTGGCCCGGAAGTGCGCGTGGGCGTGGCCATGCCACGTTCCGAGCAGTTGCTGATTGCCTTACTCGCGGTGCTCAAGGCCGGTGGCGCCTATGTGCCGCTGGACCCGGATTACCCGGCCGATCGCGTCGCTTACATGCTGGAAGACAGCCGGGCGCGGGTGTTGCTCACCGAACAGGCGGTTGCGAAAACCCTGAACGTGCCGGGCGATACGCAAGTGCTGCTGTTGGATCAGCTATCGCTGAGCGGCTATCCGAGCAGCGCGCCGCAAACATCGGTCGCTCCGGACAACCTCGCCTACGTGATCTACACCTCCGGCTCCACCGGCAAACCGAAAGGCGTAGCGATTGCCCATCGCAACGTCATGGCGCTGATCGACTGGTCCGCCAGGGTCTACAGCCGCGACGACATTCAAGGCGTACTGGCCTCGACGTCGGTGTGCTTCGACCTGTCGGTGTGGGAGCTATTCGTCACATTGGCCAACGGTGGTTCGCTGATCATCGCCCGTAATGCGCTGGAGCTGGCGCAACTGCCGGCCCGCGATCAGGTACGCCTGATCAACACCGTGCCGTCGGCGATTGCCGCACTGCAGCGTGCCGGGCAGATTCCGCCGAGCGTGCGCATCATCAATCTGGCGGGTGAACCGCTGAAGCAAGCGCTGGTGGAGGCGCTGTATCAGCAATCGACGGTCGAACACGTTTACGACCTGTATGGCCCGTCGGAAGACACCACCTATTCGACCTGGACCCGCCGCAGCGCTGGCGGTCAGGCGCGGATTGGGCGTGCGCTCGATCACAGCGCCAGCCATCTGCTGGATGCCGATCTGCAAGCGGTGCCACAAGGCGTTTCGGCCGAGTTGTACCTGTCCGGCGCCGGCATCACGCGCGGTTATCTGGGGCGTGCGGCGATGACCGCCGAGCGCTTCGTGCCGAATCCTTTCGTCGGCAACGGCGAGCGCATGTACCGCACCGGCGACCTGATTCGTCAGCGCGAGGAGGGCGAGCTGGAGTACATGGGCCGGATCGACCATCAGGTGAAAATTCGCGGCTTGCGTATCGAACTGGGCGAAATCGAAGCGCGTCTGCTGGCGCATGCCGCCGTGCGTGAAGCGGTGGTCGTGGCCAGCGAAGTGTCGGGCAGTCAGCAACTGATTGCTTATCTGGTGCCGAGCGACCCGGCGATCATCGACGCCAGCGCCGAGCAACAGGCCGAACTGCAGCAAACCCTCGGCAACTGGCTAGGTGCGACCCTGCCGGATTACATGGTGCCGAGCCATCGCCTGTGGCTGGCGCAGCTGCCGCTGACTCCCAACGGCAAGATCGATCGCAAGCGCCTGCCAGCACTGGAGCTCAGCGCCGCGCAGTTGCATGTCGAACCGGCGAATGCCACCGAGCAGGCGTTGGTGGAGATCTGGAAGGAGGTGCTGGGCCTTGAGCAGGTCAGCACTAACGACAGTTTCTTTGCCTTGGGCGGCGATTCGATCATCTCGATTCAGGTGGTCAGTCGCGCCCGCCAGCAAGGGCTGGAGCTGAGCCCGAAAGACCTGTTCCAGCAACCGACCATTCAGCAACTGGCCCTGTGCGTGCAGGCTGCCGAAGGGCGTGTGGCGCCGGAGCCGGCGCTGATCGACCTGCCGCTGCACGGCTTGAGCGAGGCGCAAGTCGCGCAACTGCCACTGCCAGCCGGGCAACTCGACGGGCTCTATCGCTTGTCGCCGATGCAGCAGGGCATGCTGTTCCTCGGCCTGAATTCGCCGGAATCGGACCTGTACGTCAACCAGTTGAGCGTTCCGGTGCAGGGCCTTGAGCCGCTGCGCCTGCAAGCCGCGTGGGAAACCGTCAGCCGTCGCCACGACATTCTGCGCACCGGTTTCCTTTGGCAGGACATGGCCGAGCCGCTGCAATTCGTCCTCGCCGATCCGCAGTTGCCGTTCAGTCTGCTCGACTGGCGTGAGCAGGATCATTCGGCCGAAGCCTTGCAAGGTCTGGCGGATGCCGAGCGGGCCAAGGGCTTCGACCTTGACCAGCCACCGCTGCAACGGCTGACGCTGGTGCAAGTCGGCGAGCACAGCTATCAACTGATCTGGACCTACCATCACATTCTGATCGACGGCTGGAGCAGTTCGCAGTTGATCGGTGAGGTGCTGAGCCAGTATTCCGGACGACCACTGGCCGACGCGGTGCCGTACCGTGGTTACATCAACTGGCTGCAACAGCAGGACGCGAACGCCAGCGAAGGTTTCTGGCGTCAGCACCTGAGCTTGCTCGACGAGCCGACCTATCTGGCGGACGCAGTGACGCGCACCGGCAGCGGTCGCGGTCACCAGGCGCTGTACAGCCGTCTGGGCGCAACCCGCACCGAACAGTTGAAAGCCTTTGCCCAGGCGCAGCAGATCACCCTCAACACCTTGGTGCAAGGCGCGTGGCTGGTGCTGCTCAGCCGTTACAGCGGCCAGCGCTGCGTGGCGTTTGGCGCCACGGTGGCGGGGCGTCCGGCGAGCCTGCCGGCCTCGGAATCGATCCTCGGCCTGTTCATCAACACCTTGCCGGTGATCAAGGACGTACCGGCCGAGCAGGCCGTGGGCGCCTGGTTGCGCGAGTTGCAGGATTTCAACCTGGAGATGCGCGAGCGCGAGTACACCCCGTTGACCGACGTCCAGCGTTGGGGCGGGCGTGCCGGGCAGTCGCTGTTCGACAGCATCATCGTGTTCGAAAACCACCCGATCGATCAGGCGCTGCGCGAGTGGCGCGATGATTCGCTGAAGTTTGGCGAGATCAATAACTCGGGCCTGACCAACTTCCCGATGGACCTGATGGTCACGCTCGAAGACGGGCTGGTGATCGAGTACATGTTCCTGCGCGAACACTTCGATCTGGCGACCGTGGAAGGCATCCGCAGCAACATGGAAGGCCTGCTCACCGCATTGGTTCAGGACGCCGGGCAGGCACTGGGACGCATCGGTCTGCCGACCGGGCAAGTCGCGCCCGCGCCGGAAGTTGTCGCGCCAGCGCAGACCACGCTGGTGCACCAGCGCATTGCCGGATGGGCCGCGCAGCGTGCCGAACAAACCGCAGTGATCTTCAATGAGCAAGCCTTCAGCTACGGCCAGATCGAAGCGCGGGCCAATCGTCTGGCGCATGCGCTGATCGCCGAAGGTGTCGGTCCGGAAGTGCGGGTCGGTGTGGCCCTGCCACGCAGCGAAAACATGATCGTCGCGCTGTTGGCGGTGCTCAAGGCCGGTGGTGCCTACGTGCCGCTGGACGCGACCTATCCCCGCGAGCGCTTGAGTTATCTGATGCACGATTCGGGCATCGCCTTGTTGCTCAGCGATTCGAGTCTGCGTCAGGTGCTGCCGACCCAAGCCAATCTGCATGTGCTGGAACTCGATCAGTTGGATCTGCGCACTCAGCCGGATTCGGCGCCGCAAGTGGCGGTGCAGCCGGGCAACCTGGCCTACGTGATCTACACCTCCGGTTCCACCGGTCAGCCGAAAGGTGTCGGCGTGGCGCACGGGCCACTGGCGATGCACTGCCAGGCGATCGGTCAGCGTTACGAAATGAGCGCGGCCGATTGCGAGTTGCACTTCATGTCGTTCGCCTTCGACGGCGCGCATGAGCGCTGGCTGACCACCTTGACGCACGGCGCGCGTTTGCTGATTCGCGACGACAGCCTGTGGACGGCCGAACAGACCTGTGACGCCCTGCATCAGCATGGCGTGACCGTGGCCGCGTTCCCGCCGGTGTACCTGCAACAACTGGCCGAACACGCTGAGCAGCACGGCAATCCGCCGCCGGTACGAATCTACTGCTTCGGCGGGGATGCGGTGCCGGTGGCGAGTTTTGAATTGGCCAAACGCGCGCTGCAACCGCAGTACATCATCAACGGCTATGGCCCGACTGAAACGGTGGTCACGCCGCTGATCTGGAAGGCCGCGGTCGACGATCAATGCGGCGCGGCCTATGCGCCGATCGGCAGCGTGGTCGGCGAGCGCAGCGGTTATGTGCTCGACAGCGACCTCAACCCGCTGCCGGCCGGGATTGCCGGTGAGTTGTACCTGGGCGGTGCGTTGGCGCGCGGTTATCTGGGGCGTGCCGGTGGCACCGCCGAACGTTTCGTTGCCAACCCGTTCAGTGCCGACGGCAGTCGCCTGTACCGCACCGGCGACCTGGTGCGCCAGCGTGCCGATGGCACCGTCGACTACCTCGGGCGGATCGACCATCAGGTGAAAATCCGTGGTTTCCGCATCGAGCTGGGTGAAATCGAAGCGCGCCTCAAGCAGCAGCCGGGTGTGCGTGACGCTGCCGTAGTGGCCCGCGAGGGCGTTAGCGGCAAACAGCTGCTCGGCTATGTACTGGCCACTGCCGAGACGCCGGCCGACGGTTTGGGCGAACGTCTGCGCGAGCAGCTCAAGGCCAGCCTGCCGGATTACATGGTGCCGGCACACCTGATGGTGCTTGAGCGCATGCCGCTGACGCCGAACGGCAAACTCGACCGCAAGGCCCTGCCGAATCCGGACGCCGAACAGCGGCTGGCCTACGTCGAGCCGCGCACCGAGCTGGAAAAAGCCCTGGCGAAGATCTGGCAGGAGGTGCTGAAAATCGAACGGGTCGGGCTCACCGACAACTTCTTCGAACTGGGTGGCGACTCGATCCTCAGCCTGCAAGTGGTGGCTCGCAGCCGTGTGCTCAAGGCTCAGGGACTGAGCCTGAAACTGCGCGACCTGATGCAGAAACCGAGCATCGGCGAACTGGTAGCGAGCGTTCAGGGCACGGCAGAAAAAGCCTCCGGGTTGCTGGCGATGAACGCCGAGGTCAAGGGCGTGGCGCCGTTGTTCTGCCTCCACGCCGGCTTCGGCACGGTGTTCGACTACGAGCCGCTGGCGCGGCGCTTGAGTGGTCAACGTCAGCTGTTGGCGATTCAGTCGCGGATGCTGCTGGATCCGACGTTCAACGACACCTCGCTGCAGGAAATGGCCAGTGATTACCTGGCGCAGATTCGCCAGAAACAGCCGCAGGGGCCGTATCACCTGCTGGGCTGGTCGCTGGGCGGAACGCTGGCGATGTTGATTGCCGCGCAACTGGAGCAGGCCGGGCAACAGGTCAAGTTTGTCGGGCTGGTCGACAGCTTCGTGCCGTCGGCGGCGGTCGACGCCGGGGCGGTCGATGACTGGCAAGCCGACCTGCGCGATTTCCTGCAGGTGACGCTGCCGGACGCCGCACCGGGCCTGTCCATCGACGGTGAAGAAACGCCGCACAACCTGCGTGCGCTGTTCCAGCGTGCCATGAGCGCCGAGCGCGGGGCGTCGACCTATGTGGCGCTGGGTGCCGAAGAACTGGCGCAGGTGTTCAGCGTGGCGCGCCGGCTCAAGCAGTTGTCGCTCAAGCTTGAGCGCTGTGCGCCGCTGACCGTCAACCCGACGTGCTGGTGGACCTTGGGTCGCGAAGCCGAGGCACTGGAGCTGGCGGCGCAACTCGGTCAGCCGGGCATGGGCGGCGAATGGCTGGATTGCGGGCACTTCCAGATCCCGCGCGATGAAACTTTCCTGTCCGAGGCTGAAGAAATGCTCGGCCAGATCGTTGAATCAGTAGTCATGTCCTGAAACCTGCTGTGAAAGCCAAGTAAAAGCGATCGGGCGCTGATGGCGCCCGATCGCTTTGGAGATTTGAATGTCATTGAATCCTGATATCGCCGCATTTCTGCAATTGGTCGGCAACGGCCGGGCCAGTGGCAAACGCGTCGGCATGCATGAGCTGACCCCGAGCGAGGCGCGGGAACAGTTCGATCAGTCATCGTTGCTGATGGACGCCGGCGGTGAAGAACTGGCCGTAGTCGATGAGCTGCAATTGCCGGTGCGTGACGGTGCACTGTTGAACGCACGGATCTACAGTAACCATGCGTTGCAGGCGGGTGCGGGTCGTCCGGCACTGTTGTATTTCCATGGCGGCGGCTATGTGGTCGGCAGCCTCGACTCGCATGATTCGCTGTGCCGCGCGCTGGCCTTGCTGGCGGATTGCGTGGTGCTGTCGGTGGCGTATCGACTGGCGCCGGAACATCGCTTTCCCACAGCAGCCGATGACGCCCGCGATGCCTGGGAGTGGCTGGTGGCGAGTGCAGCTGATCTGGGCATCGATGCGGCGCGGCTGGCGGTTGCCGGTGACAGCGTCGGTGGCAGCCTGGCCACGGTGCTGGCTGCGCAACTGACGGATGCCGCTGTGCAGCCGCGTTTGCAGGTGCTGATTTATCCGGTCACCGATGCCAGTCGCAGTACGCCTTCGATCGAGCGTTTTGCCGAAGGTTATCTGCTGGAGAAGGCTTCGCTGCAGTGGTTCTACGCGCACTATCAGCGTGATGCCAGCGATCGTCTTGATCCGCGTTTCTCGCCGTTGCTCGGCGAAGTCCCGGCCAATGTCGCGCCGGTGTTGATGGTGTTGGCCGAGTGTGATCCGTTGCATGATGAGGGCGTGGCGTATGCGCGGCATTTGCAGGCGGCGGGGGTTGCGGTGGATTTGCAGGTTTACGCCGGCATGACCCATGACTTTATGCGGATGGGGGCGATTGTTGATGAGGCTGAAGAGGCGCTGGGGTTGATTGCTGGGCGGTTGGTAGAGGTGTTTGCTTTGGCTTGACGGGGTGGGGGGGGGAATATCCGTTGCTGCGGTAACGGCCACTTAGGGTTTCGCCCTTACGGCGACTCACTTTTTTTACAAACGCCTAAAAAAAGTAAGCAAAAAAACGCTTGCTCCTACGTTCGGCCCGCTCGCTGGGGCTCGGGGTCCCTTCGCTCCGGGCTCCATCCGGGCGCAGCGCCTACGGTTTGCTTCGCTGCACCTCCTCTCGCTGTGTTTGGCTGCGCCAAACGGTCGCTGCGCTCCCACCCCCGGATGAATCCCTCCACTCAGCCTTCCGACGTCGCCTTACAGAACAAGATCAAAAGCAGGCGAGCTGACACTCGGCCTATTGAGTGGTGCAGAGCACGGGATTCGGCTTTGGTTTTGTGGTGCTCTTGCCCCTCATCGGAACGCCGCCCGCCCAGCCCTCTCCCGGAGGGAGAGGGGGCCAATTTTTGGGCTTTTCAAAATTGGTGTTCGACTCGGTATTTCACGTCGGCGTACCTCTCCCAAACACCGCGATCAGTTCCCTCTCCCTCCGGGAGAGGGCTAGGGTGAGGGGCTCTTGATCTGGCTTTTGATGTGGCTTTAGCTTTTGATCTTTTGCCCCTTCGGCAGGCCGAGCGTAGGTGTCCATCCGGGGGTTAGGCGCGCAGCGCCATGCGGCGAAGCCGCATACATCGAGAGGAGGTGCAGCGAAGCAAACCGTAGGCGATGCCCCCGGATGGACACCGTAGCGAGGGAACACTGAGCCTCAGCGAAGTGCCGTACGCCGGGGGAAGCCTTTTTGGTTACTTTTTCGGTGTTTGGAAAAAGTGACCCGCCGTAAGGGCGGAACCATAGGAGGCCGTTACCGCAGCAACGGATATCCCCCCAAAACCCCAAGAGCCTGGTCGGCCCAAAGGCCGCCAAGCCCCAATCAGCCCCCCCAAAAAAAACGCCAGCAAATGCCGGCGTTTCAGTGAGCGCTAAACGTATTACCAGTTGTAGGTCACGTCAGCAGTCATGGTCCGGCCTTCGCCGTAATAGCAGTCGAGGGTGCCGTTGCACGCAGCAACGTACTTCTCGTCAGTGAGGTTCTGCAGGTTGGCTTGCAGTTTCACGCCTTTAACATGCAGCGGCGATTTCTCCAGATCGTAGGAAACCATGGCGTCATACACGGTGTAGGACGGAATCTGGAACGAGTCCGACTCGTAATCCGAACCGTAGCTGCTGCGCACGTAGCGGGCGCCCAGGCCCATGCCGAAGCCGGCGAGGGCGGTGGAGATGTCGAAGTCGTAGTTGACCCACGCGGAAGCGGTCAGCGGTGGACGCATGGCCAGGGTGCGACCTTCACGACCGTCGTTGTCTTTTTCCCACTTGGTCTGGTTACGCGACACCGCCGCCAGCACGCGCAGGTTGCGGGTGACGTTGACCTTGCCTTCCAGCTCGATACCGCGCGAACGCACGGAGCCGCTCTGGGTGCTGAAGCCCGGGTTGGCGAGGTCGCTGGTCAGCATGTTGTCCTGATCGATCTGGTACGCCGACAGCTGGATGAAGCCATCGATGGCCTTCGGCTCGTACTTGACGCCGACTTCGTACTGCTTGCCGGTGGTCGGTTCGAAAGCGCCGCCGCTCATGTCGGTACCGGTTTGCGGCAGGAACGATTCGGCGTAGCTGACGTACGGCGTGATGCCGTTGTCGAACTCGTAGCCGAGGCCGGCACGACCGGTGAACTTCTCGTCTTTCTGGTTGCTGTGGCCGCCGCTCAGCGGTTGCTTGTTGTCGGTTTCGGCGAAGTCATACCGACCGCCGAGGGTCAGGAACCACTGGTTCCAACGCAGTTGATCCTGAGCGTACAGGCCGGTCTGGGTGATGGTGTTGTCCCATTTGTACGGCTGACGGAAATTGATCTGGCTGCCATACACCGGGTTGTACAGATCCAGACCCGGAGCGGTGCGGTCGTACAGGCCGAGGAATTTCGAATTGTAGTGGTAGTAATCCACACCCAGCAGCACGGTGTGCTCGACGTCGGCGGTGTGGAACTTGGCCTGGGCGATGTTATCGATGCCGTAGACTTTGTTGTGCTGCGACCAGTCCACCGCATAACGGCTCTGGTAGCTGCCGTCGTTGAGGCCGGTAACCGGGTTGGTCGGGAACGAATAACCGTGCAGCGGCGCCACGTACTGGTCGTTGACGTCGGCGTAACGCGCATTCTGTTTCAGGGTCCAGACGTCGTTGAGTTCGTGGGCGATCTCGTAACCGACGACGAACTGCTCGCGGTGGTACTTGTTCACGTCCGGCTCGCCGAGGAACAGGCTGCGGCTGATGCGCCCGGCCTGGCTACGATGCACCGTGCCGTTGGCCGGCAGGCCCTGGGCTTCCGGTACGTCGTGGTCTTTCTGGTACTGCCCGAACACGGTGATGGTGGTCTGGTCGTTGGGCAGCCAGGTCAGGCTCGGCGCCAGCAGCATGCGGTTCTGGCTGGCGTAGTCGATGGCCGAGCCGCTGTCGTTGACCACACCGGTCAGCCGGTAGAGGAATTCGCCCTGATCATCGATCGGGCCGCCGAGGTCGAAGGCACCGTACTTGCGGTCATAGCTGCCGCCACCGAGCTTCACTTCGTGCAGCGGGGTCGCGGTCGGGCGCTTGCTGACCATGTTGACGATACCGCCAGGCTGGTTCTGGCCGTACAGCACCGAGGCCGGGCCTTTGAGCACTTCGACGCGCTCCAGGGTGTACGGGTCGATCTGCAGCGAACCGCCGGTGCTGCCGCCGCCGTAAGGCATGTGCAGGCCGTCGAGGTACAGCGGAGTAGGGGAGAAGCCACGGGACGTCGGTTCGTCGAAGATCTTCACCCGGTCCGAGAAACCGCCGCCGGTCATGCCGGGGGTGTATTGCAGGGCTTCGGTGACGGTCTTCGAGCCGCGCATCTTGATTTCGTCTTGAGTGACGACGTTGATGGTCTGCGGGATTTCCTTGAGCGACGAATCGGTCTTCGAACCGGTGGCGCTGCGCTTGGCGACGATCCCGTCGACCGGGCCCCAGGCCGATTCGGCGGTGGCGGAAATGCTGGTCGGGGCCAGATCGAGGCTGGCACCGCCGGTGCTGCGCGAACGCAAGGCGACGTTGTTGCCTTCGACGCTGTAGGCGATGTTGGTGCCTTGCAGCAGTTGCGCGATGGCGGCGGTCGGTTCCAGGTTGCCACTGACCGCGCTGCTGCGCAGGCCGCTGACTTCATCCGGGCTGTACAGCACTTGGAGGTTGGTCTGGCGACCGAATTCCTGCAAGGCGCTCCCCAGCGACTGGGCAGGAATATTGATCGCCACGGCGGCGGCCTGGGCCTGGCCGATCATCGGCACAGTCAGGGCCATGGCGCAGAACGCGGGCAAGGTGCAACGGAAGGAGCGGCGGATCAGCAGAGCCTTGGCGAGCGGGTGGAGTCCGTGCGGTGCGGGCATTGTTCTTCTACTCTTCAAAGTGTTGACTGAGAACTATTTCTATTAACTGTTAGTAAGACGTTGAGCCTTCCGAAAACCGGAAAGCTCAACGCCATTTTTTTTACAAATTTTTCACAGTCAGGCGGGTTGCAGCTCAGTGACCACTTTGCCGGCGCTCATGCGCACCAGTTGGTCGGCGACATCGAAGTAACGATCGTCGTGGGAAATGACGATGATGGTCTTGCCCAGACGCTTCAGGTCCGGCAGCAGCTCGGTGTAGAAAATCCGCCGGAAGGTCGGGTCCTGATCGGCGGCCCACTCATCGAACACCAGCACCGGACGCTCTTCCAGCCAGGCGTTGATCAGGGCCAGACGCTTGCGTTGGCCGGTGGACAGGTCGGTGGTGGTGAACGAGCCGTCACGCACACTGACCTTGTGCGCAATTTCCAGGCGCTCCAGGTATTGGTTGGCGTCTTCCGGGATATGGGTGTCGCCCTGAACCACGTCGTCGAACAGGTAATAGTCGGCGAAAATAGTGGTGAACAACTGGCGGTAATCGTCGCGGTTAGCGGCATCGACGAGCTGCTGGTTGAGGCGGATTTCGCCTTGCTGTGGTGCGTACAGGCCCAGCAGCAACTTGATCAGCGTGGTCTTGCCGCAGCCGTTTTCGCCGACGATGAAAATGATGTCGCCCTGTTCGATTTTCAGGTTCACCGGCCCCAGCCGGAAGGGTTTGGCGCCTTCTACCGTCGGGAAGCTGTACGAGACATCGGTCAGTTCCAGGCTGTGCACCGGGGTCTTTTGGTGGCCCTGATCGCTGAGCAGCAAGTGCGGCTCGGGCGAGGAGAATTGCTCGGACAGATCGGCGATCCGGCGGAACGCGATCTGCGCGCGACTGACGATCGGCAGGGTGCCGATGATGTGTTCCAGCGGCCCTTTCATGTACAGCAGCACCAGCACGAAGCCGCTCATCACCGCTTTGTCGGCGCTCGGCCACAGCGATTGCAGGCCCAGTGCCAGGCCGATGACCACGAAGAACAGCATCGACCCCAAAGTCTTGGCGACCACGAAAATGTTCACCGAACGCACCTGCGTGTCGCAGATCTTGTCGGCCGTGCCTTCGATGCCCGAGACGAACATGCGATGCCGGCGCGGGCGGTGGATGCGCAGTTCCTTGGCGCCCTCGGCGACCGCGTGGTAGTGCTTTTGCAACTCGTCTTCGTAGTCGCGGGCCTTGAGGAATCCCTGCATGCCACGCCCGCGCGCGATGTACTGAATGACCGTGCCGATCAGGATCGCCACCGCCATCATCAGGAACATCGGCCACGACAGCATCGCCAGGTAGCCCATGCAACCGAGGGTCACGGTCAGGGAAATCGCCAGCGGCGCAAAGGCGAAAGCGAAGTCGCTGATGGTGTCGACGTCGTGGGTCAGCACCGGAATCAGCCGATGGCTGCGATAGCGCTCGATCTGCTCGATCGGCGCCGAGAGGACTTTCTCGCCGAGCTCTTTGCGCAATCTGGCGATGATGTGCTGGCCGACGAAATTGGTGCCGATATCGGAAAAGATCGAGCTGGTCAGCGCCAGCAGGCACAGGCCGGCGAACACCGCGACCATCGTGCTGGTCAGTGCGCCCTCGGCGTGCAGCACGTTGTTGATGGTCGCCAGCAGCGCGGTGACGCTCAGGCCACCGACCATGCCAAGCAGGATCGACACGCTGACGATCAGTCGAAAGGGTTTGAGCAGGGCGAACAATTCATTGATCACCCCGCGTGTTGGTTTGCTCATGGAGGTTCCCTGCTTGAAGGAGCGGCGAACACCGGCACTGCGCGTGGGTTCGCCTGGATGACGTAGAGGGCGGTGGGCGCGCCATGGAGGATCGCGCCCACCTGTAGAACGACTGGCAGGACGGCTAATTTAGCCGGGCGATGGCGTTACAGATCACGGGCGACCCGGAAGCCGATCCAGTCGCCACGGGTGTCGGTGTAGGTGGCGTTGCGGTTGCCCGAACGCGAGAACACCGGCGCTTCGCCCCAGTCGTTGCCACGGATGCGCCGCACTTCGCACTTGCCGCTCAGCCAGGCACTGCCATCGCTTGGCGCGCCGACGTAATTCTCGTTGTAGCAATCGGCGGTCCACTCATAAATATTGCCGTGCATGTCGTAGACGCCGAACGCGTTGGCCGGAAAGCTGCCGGCCGGCGCGGTGAAGTTGTAGCCATCGGCGGCGCCGTAGGTGTTGGCGTGTTTGGCGATGCTGTATTCCTTGCCTTCGTCGAACGGGAAGGGGAACGGCCCGGTGCTGCCGGCGCGGGCAGCGTATTCACGCAGCGACTCGCTGACCAGCCGGTATTGCTGGCCGGTCTTCTTCGACAGCCAGGCCACGTAAGCTTCGACCTCCGGGAAATCCATGCACACCGCCGGGTGCTTGTCGGTGTACTGCTTGCGCGGGTCGCTGCCCTGATAATCCGGGATGCCCGCCTTGCACGCGCGACCGGGGCGTTCGTCACCGTCGGGCATTTTGTAGCCGCTGTCCTTGAGGTAGGCGTCCCACTCGCCGCGCAGTATCTGGAAGCGGCTGATCGCCAGCGGTTTGGCAAACGTCACCGGGTGCAGCGGTCCTTCGTCCGGCTCGCGGCCGACCTCATCCTCCGGGGTGCCCATGGTGAACGTGCCGGTGGGCAGCACGACCATTTCCGGGCAGTCCTTGCAGTCCTTGAACACCTTGCCCGGCGCAGGCGGGGTGGCGGCCTGCGCGGCACCCGGCAGCAGGCCGGCGGCGAGGGCGGTGAGCATCAGCGCCGGCAGCGCCTTCAAGGAAAATCGACGCGGTTCACTGTTCATTGCGAGTCTCGCTAAAAGGAAAAAGGGATCGCCCGGATTCACAGGGCCTGGTCGAGCACGGCCAGCAAGCGGTCGATTTGCTCTTCGTCGTTGAGCAGCCCCGGTGCGGTGCGGATCACCGGGCCGACGTCACGGTGCACGGCATCGGCCACCACACGGTTGGCCATCAAGTGCGCGGCGATCTTGTCGCTGTCCTTGCCCTTGACCCGGAAGAAGGTGAAACCGGCGGACAGCTCGGGGCTCAGTGGCGTCACCAGTTCGATCTGCGGACGTTGCTGCAGGCGTTGTTTCAGGTAGCTGTTGAGCGCGTGAATGCGCGCCTCGACCTCGGCCTTGCCCAGCTCAAGATGCAATTTGAATGCTTCGTCCAGCGCCCAGCGGTGCTCGAACGAGTGATAGCCGCCGGGCGTCATGGTGGTGGAAAACGCCGTGGCTTCAGAGAACGTCGGAATGATCGGGGTGACGTACCTGACCTCAGCGAAGCGACTGCAGACGATGCCGGTGCCACGCGGACCGAACATCCACTTGTGGGTGCCGGCGATGAAGAAGTCGCAGTTCATTTGCGCGAAGTTCAGGTTGTCCACGCCGAAGCCATGCACCCCGTCGACCACGTAAACGATGCGGTCAGCGTCGCTGCGACCACGGTTGTGCCGGTCGACGATGGCGCCGATTTCACCGATGGGCAGTTTCATGCCGCTGCCCGAATGCACCCAGCACATGCCCAGCACCCGGGTTTCGGGGCGGATGGCGCCGTCGATGGCAGCAAGGATTTCTGCCTTGCTGGCGCTGTACGAATCCTTGAACAGACGAATCTTGCGCACCCGGGTGCCGTCGCGTTCGCTACGCAAGGCAAGGATGGTGTGGGTCGCGTAGTGCTCGTGCTCGGTGGTGAGGATTTCCTGATCGGGGCGCACGTGCACGCCGCCGTAGATCGTCGTCAGACCTTCGGTGGTGCTGCCAGTCAGGGCGATCTGTTTGGCGTCGGCTTGCAGATAGCGACCGGCCCAGACCCGCACGTTCTCTTCGCGTTGTTCGATCACGCCGAGGTCCCAATCCATGGCCAGTCCGGGATTGTTGTCGAGGGCGGCGCGGTGCCGCTCAATCGCCTCGCGCACCGGTTTCGGGTGCGAGGTGATCAGGAAGTTGGAGAAGTGCAGATACGCCGGATCCTGATCGAACAACTGCTGCAACCGCGTCCATTTGTTGCCGGTCACGGGCGCGGCGTTCGCGGCACCGGCGACATTCGGCAGGCTCGCGCCCAGTGGCAACGCCGCCGCGAGAATCCCCGCCTGCTTCAAGAACTCACGACGATTGCTCATGGCTTGGCAGTTCCCGGCGCAGTGGCCAGTGCCGGTTTCGCGGCTTTCTCGACCTGATCCCAGACCCGCAGGAAGTTGCCGCCCCAGAGCTTGGCGATGTCCGCTTCGGAATAACCGCGTGAGATCAGCTCGGCGGTGACGTTGCGGATTTCGCCGACGTTCTCGAAGCCTTTGACGCCGCCACCTTCGTTGAAGTCGGAGCTGATGCCGACATGGTCGATGCCGATCTTGCGCACCGCGTAATCGATGGCATCGCCCAGATCCTTGAGGCTGGCTTTCGGTTCTTCTTCGAGGATGCCGTAGAGGCGGCTGGCGTACTGGCCGAACTTCTGCTCGGACCACGCCGCAATGATCGGGTCGCCCGGCATCAACGCCATCGCCAGGTTCGGCAGCGGCGGCAGGTCGAAGTCCTTGCGCATCTCGTTGAGTTTGTCCTGGGTGTGCTGGGTGAGCGGACGCAGGTACTGCGAGAACGCGACGATCTGCACCACGCCGCCGCTGTTTTTGATCAGCTGCATTTCCTTGTCGCTGAGGTTGCGCGGAATGTCGACCATTGCGCGCGGTGCCGAGTGCGAGGCCACCAGCGGCGTGCGGCTCAGTTGCGCGACTTGCTCGAGGGCCTTGGTCGACATTTGCGAGACGTCGATGATCACGCCCAGATCGTTGAGGCGCTTGACCGCTTGCTTGCCCAGATCCGAGAGGCCGTCGAGGGCGTCCGGCGAATCATTGAGGAATGGCAGCGGCCGCGACGAATCCGCCCAGTCGTTGTTGCCGATGTAGCTGAAACCGAACATGCGCATGCCGCGCGCCGTCCACAAGTCCAGCAGGTTGAGGTCGTGGCCCAGTGGATAGGCGTTGAGCATGCTGATGAAAATCGCGAATTTGCCTTCGCCGTGCAAGCGCCGGAAATCGTCCGGGGTGTAGGCGATGGCGACCTGATTGGGGTAGTCGCGAACCATCCCGGAGATGATCTTGAAGCGGATTTCCTGCTGGTTGCGCGCCTCGTCGACGAAGCCGGGTGTCGGCTTGTGCGGGGCGTTCGGGCCGTTCCACATTTCCGGCCAGCCGAAGATGGTCAGGGCCGCGCCGGACAGGCGCCCACGGTTGGCCTTGGCGAGGTCGAACTGGCCGTCGCCGTCCTTGTCGGCTTCGTGGCCATCGGTGCCGAAATTTTGCGTCAGGCTGACATGGCTGTCGAAAGAGAGCATGCGTTCGTGCAGCTCATCGGCCTGCTTCATGACTTTGGCCGGGTAGCCGAGGTCGTCCTTGAACCAGTGGTGCCACACGGCAAAGCCTGCGCCGGCGCTGATCGCCAGAGCCAACGGCAGGCCGATGAATAGAGCCTTTTTCGAACGTGGTTTTGTCATTGCCATCTCAGTCAGGTTCGCCATCGAGGTGCAGGCGCGGGGCCTTCGCTATCTGGGAGGAACGAGTGGTTGGCAACAAAATTTAAGCCTGGTGCTGTGGCGAGGGGATTTATCCCCGATCGAGTGCGAAGCGCTCGCAAAGCCTGCCAGCGCTGTCCCTTCTGGTGTCGCCGCCAGCGTCGGATGGGAGTTGCTTCGCAACTCATCGGGGATGAATCCCCTCGCCACGGGTCATCATCGTCGGGCGCGTTAAATTTGCCGGGGCAACAAACGTTCTAGCTTGGATAAAGCCTGCTTCATGGCTGACACAGGTAGGGCAATGAAGATTTCTCGACGATGGTTCATGGCGGGCCTGGCGCTGACCGGCGCTGCCGTGCCTGCGGCGTATTTCGGGCATCGTGAATGGACGAAGCCGGACCCGACGATCACCCCGGGCGAAGCGTCTTTCGATGTCGCGGACATGGCCGGGCAGCGCCTGGCGAATGCGTTGCGCGGGGTGTGGGATATCCGTTTCGAAGGTGCCGATGCCGGCCTCGAAGGCTTGCCGCCCAAGGGCCTGCAAGTGTTTCTCGACATCGGCCAGAAGGGCCGTGGCGTGTGCGGTTTTCTCGACACGCCCGAGCGCCTGCGCTCCGCTGAAACCCCGCGTTATCGAATTCTGGGCGACCTCGCGAAAGCCGATGCGGCGAAGCTGAGCTGGCGCCTGATCGGCGCCGACGGCCAGATCAGCTATGAGCTGGAGATGATCCTCGATGAGGTCTGGGCCGACTTCGGCAATGCCGGCAGTGGCACGCTCAGCGGCAAGGCCTTGCGCCTGGATCGAGCGCTGGCCTTGCCGGCGCAGGACAACCGCTTCGTCGCCGTCAAACGGCTGTTTCCCGAAGCGCGCGAGCGCACGCCGCTCAACCCGACGTTGCTGGCGTGGTTGATCTCTCCCGAGCATCGCCTGTTTCACCAGTTGTGGCATGCGACCCGGGACAAGTGGCACAAACTGCCCGAGGACAAACGCGAAGCCTTGCGCGGCATTGGCTGGCAGCCCGGCCCGCGCGACAAGGAGCGCGATGCCCGTGGCCCGCGCAAGGATCGCAATGGCTCGGGCGTGGACTTTTTCTTCATGCACCGGCACATGCTCGGTACGGCGCGCTCGATGCAGGATCTGCCGTCGTGGGCGTTTTTCCCGCTGCCGCAGCCGGAGCTGATTCGCGACCGCGTCGGCTTCGCCCGCTATTTCGACAACCACGACGGCGCGGCCTTGCCGCCCACCTGGACGGCGGCGGGCGATGACGAGTTCAGCCAGTGGGTCAGCGACATCAAGACTGCCGAGACCTACGAAAGCAACTTCCAGGTCTGGGAGTCGCAGTATCGCGATCCGGCGTATCTGGCCCGGCTCACCCTCGGCCAGTTCGGCTCCGAAGTCGAACTGGGCCTGCATGACTGGCTGCACATGCGCTGGGCCTCCGTGCCGCGCGATCCGTCCAATGGTCAGCCGGTACCGTTTGCCCGCGATCCGGCGGACTTCGCTGCCCGCTGGTACAACGCCGAAAACGACTTCCTTGGCGATCCGTTTTCTTCACACGTCAACCCGACGTTCTGGCATTTCCATGGCTGGATCGACGATCGCATCGAGGACTGGTTCCGCGCCCATGAGCGTTTCCATCCGGGCGAAGTCACGCGGCTGCAGGTCAATGGCGTGCCATGGTTTGCTCCGGGGCGCTGGGTGGAAGTCGACGACCCGTGGCTCGGGCCGATCACCCATGGCTGCAGCACCACGCCGGGATTGCAGATGGGCAAGACGGTGGAGATGGATCCGGAAACCATGAAGCTGGCGCTGCGCATTACCTTCATCACCGACGAGGAAAAACTCGCCGGCCTGTTCCGCCGCGTGCCGCAACGGCCTTGGTATGCGCGCAATCTGAAGCCTAAAACCAGCCCGGCTTGAGGGCTGCGTCATCGATCATTCGCGAGCAGGCTCGCTCCCACAGGTTCAGGTGTCAGCCCGAGATAGCGGCAACACCGTCAATCAATGTGGGAGCTGGCTTGCCAGCGATAGCATTGGGTCAGGCAACGTTGATGTCGGGAGTGCTGGCCTCATCGCTGGCAAGCCAGCTCCCACAGGGTTGTTGTGTTGATTCGATTACAAAGTCTGCCACCCGCCGCCAAGTGCCTTGTACAGCGCAATGCTGGCCTGCACTCGTGACAGCCGCAGTTGTGCATGCTGATCCTGGGCCGCGTACAGCGTGCGCTGGGTTTCCAACACGGTCAGCAAGTCTTCGGCGCCGGCCTGGTAGCGGCTCTGGGCGATGTCGAATGCGGTCTGCGCCTGATTCAGTTCTTCGTCCTGCCACAACCGCTGTTCATCCAGGCGACGAATGCTATTGAGCGCTTTTTCCACATCGGCGAAACCGTTGATGATCGCGCCACGGTAGGTTTCCAGCAGCTCTTGCTGGCGCGCCGAGGCCTTGTCGCGTTCAGCGCCGAGGCGACCGTTATTGAAAATCGGTGCGACCAGCCCGGCGGTCAGGTTGTAGAAAGGGCTGCGAATCAAATCGTCGAACTGATTGGCGCCCGAGCCGAGTTGGGCGGTCAGGGTCAGTGCCGGCAACATGGCCGCGCGAGCGACTTTGACGTCCGCCTCGGCGGCGGCCAGCTGGGCTTCGGCGCGTGCGATGTCCGGACGATGCGTGAGCAACTCGCTGGGCACGCCGGCGGCGATGTCTGGCCACTGCAGGTGCTCGAAGGACTCTGTCGCCGACAGTTGTTGCACCGGTCGGCCGAGCAGGGCGGCGAGGCTGATCAACGCGTCCTGGGCTTGCTGTTGCACGCGCGGCAATTGCCATTGCTGGGCGGCGACCAGGCTCTTCTGTTGCGCCAGCTCCAGCGCGGTGGCTGAGCCTGAATCAAACCGCGTCTGCACCAGTTTCAGCACGCTTTGCGCGTTGGCCAGATTGAGTTCGGCGATGCGGCTCTGCTCGCGCAGCGACAAGGTCTGCGCATACGTGCTGGCAACGCCGCTGAGCAATGTCAGCTCGACCGTCGCCCGGTCGAATTCGCTGGCCTGCAGGGCGAACTGCGCACTGTCGCGCGAGGCGCGTTTGCCGCCCCAGAAATCGATTTCGTAGGTGGCGCTCAGGTTGGTATCGAAATAGTCCACCGCCTTGTTGCTGCTGTTGGCATCGAGTTGGCTGTAGCCATTGCCGCGCAGCAGTTTCTGCCGATTGGCATTCAGACCGGCCTTGACCTCCGGCAACTGAGAGCCGCCAGCGATGACAGTGCCTGCCTGCGCCTGACGCACTCGAGCAACGGCGGCCGCGAGGTCGAAACTGCCGACGCGAGCCTGTTCGATCAGGCGATCCAGTTCCGGGCTGCCAAATTGCGTCCACCACTGCGGGTTGTTGCGGGCAACGCTGGCGCCATGGGGCGACTGCCAGGCAGCTGGCGGCTGCACGCCACTGTCCGGGCGTTGAACGGGACTGCCGCAGGCGCTGAGGATCAGGCACACGGTCAACAGGCTGAGGCGCGGTTTCATAGATCGATCATTCACTGGTAAGGGCCGTGACCGGGTCAAGCCGGGCAGCTTTGCGGGCCGGCATGAAGCCGAAGACAACGCCGGTGACCAGGGCGCAACCGAAGGCGCCAAGTACCGCCATCAAGGAAAAGGCCACGGCCACTTCGCTGAGGATCAGCACGCCGCCGACGATCAGCGCCAGGGCGATCCCGGCAATGCCGCCGACCACCGAGAGCATCACCGCTTCGGTGAGGAACTGCCGGAGGATGTCACGCTGGCGGGCGCCGGTGGCCATGCGAATGCCGATCTCGCGAGTCCGCTCGCGCACGGTCATGAGCATGATGTTCATCACCCCGATACCGCCGACCAGCAGCGAGATCGCGGCAATCGAGCCGAGCATCAGCGACAGGGTGTTCTGGGTGCGCGCCTCGGCCTGGATCATCGCGGCGTTGTTGGTCAGTTCAAAATCCTTCTTGCCGTTGTGCAGGCGCAGCATCAGTTGCTCGATGGCCTGCTCGGTGTCCTTGACCTTGCGCGCGTCGGCGGCGGCGATGGCCACGTATTCCGGATTGCGCGTGCCGAACAGCCGGACGCTGGCCGCCGAATAAGGGATGGCGATGCGATTGTCGCTGTCGGAGTCGCCGGAGCTGGCGCCTTTTTCCGCAAGCACGCCGACCACCTGGAACGGCACATTCTCGATCAGGATGAATTGGCCGATCGGGTTAGGCACATCCTTGAGCAGTTTGCTGCTGACTTTGTGGCCGATCACCGCAACGGCTGCAGCGTTCTGCTCGTCGGCCTCGGTGAAGTAACTGCCTTGCACCACCGGCCAGTTGAAGATCGCCGGGAAGTTGGTGTCGTTGCCGCCGACGTAACTCAGGTGGTCGGCATTGCCGTAACGCACCCCGGCCTCGGCGCCGTTGACCGGCATGATCCGCTGCACTTGCGGCAGGCTGGCCAACGCGTGCACATCGTCGAGGGTGATGATCCCCGGCGGCGTGCGCGGGTTGGGCGCCGAGCCGCTGAGGTAAATGATGTTCGAACCGAACGCGCCCATCTGCGCCATCACCTGGCGTTTACTGCCTTCACCGACCGCCAGCATCACCACCACCGACGCCACACCGATGATGATCCCGAGCAGGGTCAGTGCGGTGCGAAAGCGGTTGATCCACATCACTCGCCACGCGGCGTGCAGGGCATCGACCAGTTCACCTTTCCAGGCGCCAGTGGCGTCCGCGCCCACGGCCAGACGCTGGCGCAGATCCACTGCTTGCAGGGTGCCGGGATTGGCGCTGATCTGGGCGTGGGGATTATCGCGGGCGCTGTCGCTGATGATCAGGCCGTCGCGGATTTCGATGATGCGTTTGGCCCGGGCCGCGACTTCGCGGTCGTGGGTGATGAGGATCACCACGTGGCCCTGGCTCGCCAGTTCGTCGAGCAGCGTCATCACCTCTTTGCCGCTGTGGCTGTCGAGGGCGCCGGTGGGTTCGTCGGCGAGGATGATGTGGCCGCCGTTCATCAACGCCCGGGCAATCGACACCCGTTGCTGCTGACCGCCGGACAACTGATGCGGGCGATTGCCGGTGCGCGAGGCCAGGCCGAGGCGGTCGAGCAGGGCGGCGGCGCGGGCGTGACGTTCGGCGGCCGGGGTGCCGGCATAGATCGCCGGCATCTCGACGTTTTCCTGAGCCGAGCCGGATGGAATCAGGTGATAGCCCTGGAACACGAAACCGAAGGCTTCGCGGCGCAGCCAGGCCAGCTCGTCGCTGTCGAGGCCGGCGACGTTTTCCCCGGCAAAGCGATACTCGCCGGAGGTCGGCCGGTCGAGGCAGCCGAGGATGTTCATCAGGGTCGATTTGCCAGAGCCGGAAGCGCCGACAATCGCCACGAATTCGCCGGCGTGGATCGACAGGTCGATACCGCGCAGCACGTGAACCTCGGGAGCGTCACCGCCGCCGTAGGATTTGCGGATGTCCTGCAGGTCGATCAGAGGCGTTTGC
Organism: Pseudomonas sp. NPDC088414; assembly: GCF_044753325.1. NCBI lineage: Bacteria > Pseudomonadati > Pseudomonadota > Gammaproteobacteria > Pseudomonadales > Pseudomonadaceae > Pseudomonas > Pseudomonas sp. NPDC088414. The sequence continues at coordinate 61,096 of NZ_JBIVMY010000002.1, forward strand.
ATTCAGCCTCCGCTGCCGTCGACCGGGCCGATCAGCAGGTGATCGCCTTCGTTGAGGCCGTCGACAATCTGCACCTTGAGCCGGTCGCTGATGCCGGTGCGTACCTCGCGTTGCTGGATGTCGCCATTGGCCGCCACCACCTGCGCGGTTTGCAGGTTGGCCGTGGTGCTGCCCTGCAACGCGGCGACCGGGGCGGTGAGCACGCCTTTGGCCTGATTGGCGACGAAAAACACCTGGGTGGTCATCTCGGCCATCAAGGCGTTGTCGGCGTTATCGACGTCGAGCAAAACCGTGTACAGCACAACGCGGGCGCTGCCGCTTTTACTGCTGCTGGCCGGGCTGCCGCCACCCTGGCTGGTCTGGTCCAGCGGCTTGGGCGGCACTGGCAGGATCTGCCGCACGGTGCTGCTCCAGCGGCGCTGGCCGCCGCTGAGGGTGGTGAAGTAGGCGGTCATGCCCGGTTTGACATGGCCGATGTCGGCCTCGGAGACCTCGGCCCACACGGTCATCGGTGACAGCTTGGCGATGCGCAGGATCAGCGGCGTTTGCTGTTGCGCGTTGAGGGTCTGGCCCTCGCGGGCGTCGAGGGCAACCACGGTGCCGGCCATCGGCGCGTAGATTCGGGTGTAGCCGAGTTCGGCCTGATCACTGCGCAGGCTCGCTTCTGCCTGGCGGATCTGCGCCTGGAACATGTCGACGCGGGCCTGAGTGGCTTTCAGTTCGGCGCGGGCGGTTTGCACGTCTTCTTCACGGGTGGCGCCACCGGCCACGAGATTCTGCTGCCGCTGATACTTTTGCCGCGCCAGTTCATGCTGGGCGCGCTGCTCCTGCAATTGCGCCTTGAGGTTTTCGATGGAGAAGCGTCCGGCGTCGAGTTTGGCCTTCTGCGTGGACGGATCGATTTCCACCAGCAGTTGACCTTCCTTGACCACGTCACCGACTTCCACGTGGATTTTCTGGATCTGCCCGGAGGCCTGCGCGCCGACATCGACATACCGGCGCGGTTGCAGGGTGCCCAGCGCGGTGACGCTGCTTTCGATGTCGCCACGGCTGACTTGCACGGTGGCGAAGCGCTCGCGGCCCGGCGGCATGATTTGCCATGCGGCGTAGGCAACAACGGGAATCAGACAAAGGACTGCGAGCAGGGCGCGTCGAGCGGGGCGGGGACGTTTCATGCAGGGTTCCGGCCAGTGGAATTCGGCCCGTCGTTCGGCTGCACGCAACAGCGCGCAGCCGCTGAACGCTGTCGCGGGGCGCGACAGACACGGGGAGCTGTCCTGTAAACGATGGATGTGGAGGGGAATTTAAGCGAAGACACAGGATGTTACAGGTATAGAACGCCACTATTTGACGGGCAACGACAAACGCCACTTTAAATCTATATGAGAATTACTATAAATTACGCACCTCAAGTTGCCACTATCTTGCTACCCGTGTTTGCGGGGCCTTCGATCAGTGTGCTCAAGGATCGAATCCGCATCGAAGCGGCCGGGAGTCATGTTGGAAAACTACTATCGCGAGCTGGTGTGTTTCCTGAACGCCAAGCTCGGCAACCGTCAGGTCGCCGAAGATGTGGTGCATGACGCTTATGTGCGGGTTCTGGAACGCTCCAGCGACACGCCCATCGAGCAGCCGCGGGCCTTTCTCTATCGCACGGCACTGAATCTGGTGATCGACGATCATCGGCGCAACGCCTTGCGCCAGGTCGAACCGCTGGAAGTGCTCGACAGCGAAGAGCGTTATTTCACCCCGTCGCCCCACGGCACCCTCGACCACGGCCAACGTCTGGAGATGCTCCAGCGCGCCTTGGCGGAATTGTCGCCGCTGTGTCGCGACAGTTTTCTGCTGCGCAAGATCGAAGGCCTGTCGCACCCGCAGATCGCCGAACATCTGGGGATTTCCAAGGCGCTGGTGGAAAAGCACATCGTCAATGCGATGAAGCATTGCCGCCTGCGCATCAAGCAATGGGATGCCCATTGAGCCGCCATCGCTAAATTTTATTTCACTGTCCTCGTTCCTACTCAACAGACGACCTGCTGTCCTGCTCAAGGCCAGTTGGGTCACTTAGGCTCTCCTTTCCCCTTGTTGAGGGGTTCATCCAGAGGACACTGGAAATGACTCAGGCAATTGCATCGCCCATCGTTCACGACCTGATCGGCGTCGGTTTCGGCCCTTCGAACCTGGCGCTGGCCATCGCTCTGCAAGAGCGCGGCCCGACCCACGGCGAACTGGATGTGCTGTTCCTCGACAAGCAGGCCGACTACAGCTGGCACGGCAACACCCTGTCGACCCAGAGCGAATTGCAGATTTCCTTCCTCAAGGATCTGGTAACCCTGCGCAACCCGACCAGCCCGTACTCGTTCGTCAACTACCTGAAGGCTCACGGGCGTCTGGTGGACTTTATCAACCTCGGCACCTTCTACCCGTGCCGCATGGAGTACAACGACTACCTGCGCTGGGTCGCCGGGCAGTTCACCGAACAGAGCCGTTACGGCGAAGAAGTGCTGACCATCGAACCGGTGCTGCACAACCATCAGGTTGAAGCATTGCGCGTGATCTCCCGCGACAGCGAAGGCCAGCAGTTCGTGCGCACTGCGCGGTCGGTGGTGGTCAGTGCCGGTGGCACGCCGCGGATTCCCGAAGCGTTCAAGGCGCTGAAGGGCGACAGCCGTGTGTTCCACCACTCGCAGTACCTGTCGCAGATGGCCAAACAGCCGTGTGTGAACAACCAACCGATGAGCATCGCGATCATCGGCGGCGGGCAGAGCGCGGCGGAAGCCTTCATCGATCTGAACGATTCGTTCCCGTCGGTGCAGGTCGACATGATCCTGCGCGGCTCGGCCCTCAAGCCTGCGGACGACAGCCCGTTCGTCAACGAAGTTTTCTCGCCGGAGTTCACCGATCTGGTGTTCCAGCAAAACAGCGCCGAGCGTGAGCGCTTGGTCAACGAGTACCACAACACCAACTACTCGGTGGTCGACATCGACTTGATCGAGCGCATCTACGGCATCTTCTATCGGCAGAAAGTCTCGGGCATCGCCCGTCACGCGTTCCGTACCCTGACCACCGTCGAAAGCGCCACCGCCACCGAGCGCGGCATCGAACTGGCGGTGCGCAACAACGCCACCGGCGAAGTCACCGTGCGTATCTATGACGCCGTGGTCCTGGCCACCGGTTACGAGCGGCAGATGCACCGCAAACTGCTGGCGCCACTGGAAGAATACCTCGGTGATTTCGAGGTCGATCGCAACTACAAACTGATCACCGACGAGCGCTGCAAGGCCGGCCTGTACATGCAGGGCTTCTGCCAGGCCAGCCATGGTCTGAGCGACACGCTGCTGTCGGTGCTGCCGGTGCGTGCCGACGAGATTGCCGGTTCGCTGTATGAGCATGGCAAGCATCGTGGGCATCGTTCGGTGGCGGATCTGTTGTTGGCGACTGCCAGCTGAATCAGCATTGCCTGATCCACCGCAATCGCTGGCAAGCCAGCTCCCACAGGATCTGTGTCGGATGCAAAACTTGTATTCACTGGAGATTCTTGTGGGAGCGGGCTTGCCCGCGATAGGGCCCTGAAGACCGGCGAAAAATCTGAATCCTGAACCCTTCCTGAACATCCCCGATATTCCCCGACACACCTCCTTACACGGGTTTACTCTCCAATCATCGAGGCGTAAGCTTCGCGCGTTTTCATCAATAGCGGAGACCCACAGTGGGTACTTGTTCGAGTGACAGTTGTCGGCCGGTCTCGGTAACCGGCAGATTCTCGGCAAGATAACGCGCAGCCTTTCTCTGCCGTTGTCTCGCCGTAAAGCGAGCAGCGGCATCCCGATCATGGTCAGTTGAGACCATGTCCCGACGTCCTTCTCATCGACACTGAAAGTATGTGATTTCGACCGTGTGGTCGTGATCGCAAACCTATCGACACGCCTGTCCTTTGTGACCGGCGCGCCAAGCCTTGCCGTGCCGGATTTTCCGGTGAACGAGGCATGGTCGTACCTGCTCGACGGTTTCCCGGCTGACCATAGGGGCAACAGCCATGAAACTTACGCTCAAGGAATTTTTCGCAGGCTTCCTGCGCACACGCCACATCGCCCGGCACTTCCGCCGTCTGGCGCTGCTGGAATCGATCAACGACACCACGGTCAGCCGTGAAGTGCCGCCCACCCTGGCCAACACCCTGGTCGATGCGGCCCATCGCGACAGCGGCGAACTGCTGTCTTCGCTGGGTACTCACACCGACGGCCTGACCGATTTTGAAGTCGATGCACTGCGCGCGCAGTACGGCCTCAATGAAGTCGATCACGAGCAGCCGCTGCCACGGTGGACCCACCTGTGGCACTGCTACAAAAACCCGTTCAACCTGCTGCTGACTCTGTTGGCGGTGATCTCGTGGCTGACCGAAGACCTGAAAGCTGCCACCGTGATCTTCTCGATGGTGGTGCTGTCGACGCTGCTGCGTTTCTGGCAGGAAAGCAAATCCAACCAGGCCGCCGACGCGCTCAAGGCCATGGTCAGCAACACCGCCACGGTGATGCGCCGCGATGAGCCGCGCGTCGAGTTGCCGATCAAGCAACTGGTGCCGGGCGACCTGATCGTGCTGTCCGCCGGCGACATGATTCCCGCCGACTGCCGGGTGCTCAGCGCCAAGGACCTGTTCGTCAGCCAGGCAGCGATGACCGGTGAATCGATGCCGGTGGAGAAGTTTGCCCGTCAGGCCGACCGCGACACGCGCAATCCGCTGGAGCTGGAGAACATCCTGTTCATGGGCACCAACGTGGTATCCGGCACGGCGGTGGCGGTGATTCTCACCACGGGCAACAGCACCTATTTCGGTGCCCTGGCCCAACGTGTGGGGGCAACTGATCGCGCGGTGACTTCGTTCCAGATGGGCGTGAACAAGGTCAGCTGGTTGCTGATCCGCTTCATGTTTGTCATGGCGCCGCTGGTGTTGTTCATCAACGGGTTCACCAAGGGCGACTGGACTGAAGCACTGCTGTTCGCGCTGTCGATCGCCGTGGGTCTGACCCCGGAAATGCTGCCGATGATCGTCACCTCGACCCTGGCCAAAGGTGCGGTGTTTCTGTCGCGCAAGAAAGTCATCGTCAAGCGTCTGGATGCGATCCAGAACTTCGGCGCCATGGACGTGCTGTGCACCGACAAGACCGGCACCCTGACCCAGGACAAGATCTTCCTCGCGCGCAATGTCGATGTCTGGGGTGAAGATTCCGATGACGTGCTGGAAATGGCCTACCTCAACAGCTACTACCAGACCGGGCTGAAAAACCTACTCGACGTGGCGGTGCTGGAGCACGTGGAAATCCACCGCGAACTGAAGGTCGGCACGGCGTTTCGCAAGGTCGATGAAATACCGTTCGACTTCAATCGCCGGCGCATGTCGGTGGTGGTCGAAGGGCGTGGTCAGCCACATCAACTGATCTGCAAAGGTGCGGTGGAAGAAGTGCTGGCGGTGTGCACCCGTGTGCAGCACGGCGATGTCGAGGAAGCCTTGAGCGATGAATTGCTGACCCGGATTCGTCAGGTCACCGCAGCATTCAACGCTGAAGGCTTGCGCGTGGTGGCAGTGGCTGCCCGTTCGATGCCGCAAGGTCGCGACACCTACAGCCTGGCGGATGAGCAGGAACTGACGCTGATCGGTTATGTGGCGTTCCTCGATCCACCGAAGGAAAGCACCGCACCGGCGCTCAAAGCGCTGGCCGAGCACGGCGTGGCGGTCAAGGTGCTGACCGGTGACAACGAACTGGTGACCGCGAAGATCTGCCGTGAAGTCGGTCTGGCGCAACAGGGCTTGCTGTTGGGCAACGACATCGAGCGCATGAGCGACGCTGAGCTGGCGGTGGCGGTGGAGAACACCAACGTGTTCGCCAAGCTGACGCCGTCGCACAAGGAGCGCATCGTGCGCATCCTCAAGGGCAACGGGCACGTGGTCGGGTTCATGGGGGACGGCATCAACGATGCGCCGGCGCTGCGTACCGCCGACATCGGGATTTCGGTGGACAGCGCGGTGGACATCGCCAAGGAAGCCGCCGACATCATCCTCCTGGAAAAGAGCCTGATGGTGCTGGAGGAGGGCGTGCTCGAAGGGCGCCGGACCTTCGCCAACATGCTCAAGTACATCAAGATGACCGCCAGTTCCAACTTCGGCAACGTATTCTCGGTGCTGGTGGCCAGTGCGTTCATTCCGTTCCTGCCGATGCTGCCGATGCACCTGCTGGTACAGAACCTGCTCTACGACATTTCGCAGATCGCGATTCCGTTCGACAACGTCGACAAGGAGATGCTGAAGAAGCCGCAGCGCTGGCAGCCGGCTGATGTCGGGCGCTTCATGCTGTTCTTCGGCCCGATCAGTTCGATCTTTGACATCCTGACGTTCGCCTTGATGTGGTATGTGTTCGATGCCAACACCCCGGACCACCAGACCCTGTTCCAGTCCGGCTGGTTCGTGGTGGGGCTGCTGACCCAGACGCTGATCGTGCACATGATCCGCACGCCGAAGATTCCGTTCCTGCAAAGCCGTGCAGCCATGCCGCTGCTGGTAATGACCGGGATCATCATGGCGGTGGGGATCTTCCTGCCGATGGGGCCGCTGGCCAACTACTTCAAACTGCAGGCGCTGCCGTCGCTGTACTTCGTGTTCCTGCCGGTGATCCTGCTGGCGTACATGGCGCTGACTCAGGCGGTGAAAGGTTTCTACATCCGCCGGTTCGGCTGGCAATAACAACAGGACAACGCTGTTCCCTCTGTAGGAGTGAGCCTGCTCGCGATGGCAATCCGTCAGTCAAAATTTCAACGACTGACACACCGCTATCGCGAGCAGGCTCACTCCTACAGGGGATTCGGATGTTTTCAAGGACAAGACTATGCAAGCCATCAACAACCTCAACCTCGATTCACTGCTCGACACCCTGGTCAGCCTCAGCGCCGCCTTCATCCTCGGTGGCCTGATCGGTTTCGAGCGCCAGTACCGGCAACGCACCGCCGGCCTGCGCACCAACGTGCTGGTGGCGGTCGGCGCGGCAATATTCGTCGACATGGCCAACCGTCTCGGCGGTGCTGAAGGCGCGGTGCGGGTGGTCGCCTACGTGGTCTCGGGCATCGGCTTTCTCGGTGCCGGGGTGATCATGCGCGAGGAGGGTAATGTGCGCGGCCTCAACACCGCCGCGACTCTGTGGACTTCCGCCGCCGTCGGTGCCTGCGCCGGTGCTGACCTGCTGGCCGAAGCGGTGCTCGGCACGCTGTTCATTCTGGCCGCCAACACCTTGCTGCGGCCGATCGTCAACAACATCAACCGCCAGCCGCTGGACGTGGTCTCGGCGGAAGTCACCAACATCGTTTACGTGATCGCCCGGCGCTCGCAGCAGAAAGCCGTGTTTGCCCTGCTCGAAGCCGAGCTGGAACGCAGCAACTACCCGGCCAGCGACGTCGATGTGCACGCCTTCGGTGCCGACGAAATCGAGATCGAAGCCACGCTGGCGACCACCTCGGTGGACGGTGACGAGCTGGATGCCCTGGTGGCGCGGATCTCGACTTCAGCGCTGGTGGTGCAGGCGTTCTGGAGTCCGAGTACGACGGAATAAGGCAACAACCTCGGACAGCCCTTCGGCATGGCTCAAGGGTGGGGATGAATGACCGGTTTTTTAGGAAAAGTCCTACAGAACTGCTCCTGAGGCTTGCGTAGTCTTGGCGCACCCATCCACCGCCCCGAGATCGAGCATGATCAATAAATCCCTGCGCATCCTGATTGCCGATCCGCAGCATTTTCACCGGATGAAAATCGAGCGCCTGTTCAATGGCCTCGACTACTTCCGCATCGCTCCGATACAGAATCTGCTTGAATTACTGACCCTGGTGGACTACGGCTGTGCACCGTTCGACGTCGTGGTCATCAACGCCGAGCTGGCGGCCGGAGCGCTGGACCTGCCGGGGTTTTTCCTGCACAACCCGCAGGTGCGCCACGTCCTGATCTATAACGAACCCTCGGCACCTGCGCTGACGCCTGCTGGCTTCGCTCAGGAAAACCTGCAGATCAGCCCCGTCGCCTTGCCCAATGCGGCTGCGATCAAGGACCTGATGGCGCGGGTCGATGTTGCCCCGGTTTGCGCGGCGAACACATGGAAAACGGCGCCAGCCTCGCAGCACCGGGGCTTGAGCATGGATTTCCCTTTGGCGCAACTGTCAGATCTGACAGGTAGATACGCTTTGCTTCCCGTGTAACAGTCTTTGCGCAGCCACCCCGGCGGGAACAGCGGGTGGCGCTATCCATCGTCCTGTTTTTGCACTGGGAGCGGTCATGAAGTCAGCGCTGATCGTCGACGATCATCCGGTGGTAAGGGCTGCCGTGAAACTTGTCCTCGAAACCGAAAGGTTCAAGGTGATTCACGAAGCATCCAGCGCCAGCGAAGCCATGGCGCTGAGCCGGGAGCACAAGCCGAAACTGGTGGTACTCGATCTCAAGCTGCCGGGGCTCGGCGGACTGGAGGTACTGGAGCGGCTCAAGGCCACTGATCCCGAGTGCAGGGTCCTGATTTTTACCTCTCAGGATCCGCTGCACTATCAGGATCGCTGTCTGCGTAGCGGCGCCATGGGTTACGTGGCCAAAACCAACCAGTTGCTGCAATTGCACAAGGCTGTCCAGGCGCTGATGTCGGGCTACTCCTATTTTGCTGCACTGCCTGATAGCGGCCCGGTGTCGTCGCCGTCGCACCGCAGCGAAAAGCAGCTGATCGACGAGCTCTCCAACCGTGAACTGAGCATTCTCGAGCAGTTGGCCCTGGGCAAGCCCAACAAGAATATCGCGGCCGAAATGTTCCTCAGCCACAAGACCGTCAGCACCTACAAAACCCGCTTGATAAAAAAGCTGGGTCTGCACTCAAAGTCAGCGGTGTACTTGCGCGAATTCGCCAAGCGCAACCATTTGATCTGAGTGGAAAATGAATCTGCGACGCTGCTGGTGCGTGCTGTGGTTGAGCATCACGGCCACCTGCTGGGCCAGTGAGCCGCCACAGCCTCTGGAGTTGTTGAGCCAGGCGGCACTGGAAAATATCCGGGTTCCGCTCGACGAGCAGGATCGCCAATGGCTGCGCCAGCACCCCCGGTTGCGCATGGGCATTTCCGGCGCCGATTACCCACCGTTTGAAATCACCCGCAATCGGTTGGAGCTGGAAGGGCTGACCGCCGATTACGCGGAGCTGCTGGCGCAACTGCTCGGTGTGCGGATCGAGGTGCAACGCTTTACCCATCGCGACGCGCTGATGAGTGCACTCAAGCGCGGCGAACTCGATCTGCTGGGTACCTCGAACAATTTCGAACTGGCCGATGCGGATTTCATTTTGTCGCGCCCCTACGCCGAAGACCAGCCGATGCTGGTCACCCGGCTCGACGAAACATTGCCGGCGGACTTGGCGGGCCGACGCATCGCCATGGTCGAGGATTATCTGCCGCTGACCAGCGTGCAGGCGTTCTACCCCGAGGCGAAAGTGCAGCGCTATCCCTCGGCGATGGACGCGCTGGGTGCGGTGGCGTTCGGTGTCGATGATGGTTATTTCGGTGATCTGATCAGTGCCAATTACCTGATCAACACCAATTATCGCAATGACCTGCAACTGGCCGGGCCTTCCGGGCTGGATGCCAATCCCTTCGGTTTCGCCCTGCTGCGCAGTGACGTACGCCTCAAACGCATCATCGACAAGGCGCTGGCGGCGATTCCCATGGAGCGTCGTCAACTGATCGAGCAGCGCTGGAGCGCGGGGCGCGCGCACATGGCCGCGCAGTCGCGAGTGCGCTTCAGTGCCAGCGAGCAGCAGTGGCTGGCGCAACATCCGCGGGTGCGGGTCGGTGTGATCGAGGACTTCGCACCGCTGACGTTCTTTGATGCCGACGGGCGATTCAATGGGCTGTCGGCGCAGTTGCTCAACCTGATCGGTCAGCGTACCGGGCTGCAATTCGAAGTGATTCGTGGACGTTCGCTGGACCGCCAGATCGAACAGCTCAAGGCCGGTGAGCTCGACGTGCTGCCGGTGGTGACCCCGAGCAGCGAACGCGAAGCCGAGCTGCAATTCACCCGCGCCTACCTGAACAACCCGTTCGTGCTGGTCAGTGCGACAACCGCGGGTAGTCCGCGCAGCCTCATTGATCTGCCGGGCAAGCGCCTGGCGATTTATCGCGGTCATCCGTTGCGCGACTACATTTTGCAGCGAGTGCCCGGGATCCGCCTGGTGGAGGTGCGCAGTCCTGCCGAGGGCATGGAGCAGATCGCCAAAGGCCAGGCCGACGCCACCGTCAGCTCGCTGCTGGTGGCGCGCTTTCTGATCGCCCGCCATTACCGCGAGCGCCTGCGCATCACCAACACGATCGGCGATCAACCGGCGCGGATCGCCCTGGCGACCGCAGCGCAGGATACGGCGCTGCACACGATTCTGAACAAGGCGCTGCTGAGCATCGCGCCACAACAGATGGACGAACTGGTCGAGCGCTGGAGCCATGACGTGGTTGTGGAAGAGAGCTATTGGCAGCGTCATCGCCACGAAATCCTTGTGGCGTTTGCCGCTGCGGCAGGGCTGCTGTTGCTGGCCTTGACCTGGATCGCCTTTCAGCGTTGGCAGTTGCGCCAGCGTCAGCAGTGGTTGCAGCAGTTGCAGCAGGCCAAGGATGCCGCCGACGACGCCAACCGGGCCAAGACCACGTTTCTGGCGACCATGAGCCATGAAATCCGCACGCCGATGAACGCCCTGATCGGCATGCTCGAACTGGCCCTCAAGCGTGCCGAGGAGGGCGTCACCGACAAATTGGCGATCGAGGTTGCGTCCGCTGCCGGCCAGCAATTACTGGGATTGATCGGCGATATTCTCGACATCGCGCGCATCGAGTCCGGGCATCTGTCCCTCGCGCCGCAACGGGTCAATCTGCGTGAACTGGTGAACTCGGTGTGCCGGGTATTCGAGGGGCTGGCGCGCGAGAAACGCCTGCTGTGGCAGGTCGAACTGGATGCGCACAGCGACGTCGAGGTGATGCTCGACCCGATACGCTTCAAGCAAGTGCTGTCGAACCTGTTGAGCAACGCGATCAAGTTCACCGAGCACGGTCAGGTCACTCTGCAACTGGCGGTGAGCAGGACAGCGCTCGGCCAGTCGGCCGTGAAAGTAGTGATTGAGGACAGCGGCATCGGCATCAGTGAAGACGACCGCAAACGCCTGTTCAGTCCGTTCGTCCAGGTCGGCAATCATGGCCAGTCAGCGCGCAGCGGCTCGGGATTGGGACTGGTGATCAGCCGCAACCTCTGCGAAATGATGGGCGGAACACTGCACCTCGACAGTGAGCCGGGGCATGGCACGCGGGTCGAGATAAATCTGCAATTGCTGCCTCTGGCCGCGCTCGCCCCCGAGGCGGCAAGCCCCGCCGTGGCGGACACGCCGGCGCGCTCACTGAGCGTGCTGGTAGTGGACGATCATCCGGTCAACCGCTTGCTGCTGTGCTGGCAACTGAGTGAACTCGGCCACCGCACAGTCGACATCGAGGACGGTGAGCTGGGCTTGCAGCGTTGGCGGACCCAGGCCTTCGATGTGCTGATCACCGACTGCAACATGCCACGGCGCAACGGCTACGAACTCGCCCGGACGATCCGTGACGAAGAGGCGGCGAGCGGCCGGGGGCGTTGCCTGATCCTCGGGTTTACTGCCAACGCGCAAGTCGAGGAACGGGTTCGTTGCCTGGAGGCCGGCATGGACGATTGTTTGTTCAAGCCGATTCGCCTGGATGATCTGCAACAGTCGTTGCAGTTGGCCAGTCACGGCGACATCGATCACCTGCCGACCCCGGCAGTGACGTTGACCGAGATCGACCTGAGCGCGCTGGAGCAGATGGCCGGAGACGATCATGCGGTGATGCAACGCCTGCGCGAACAAGTGTTGCGCAGCTTGCACGACGATCTGCAACGGCTGGATGCGGCGCGCCAGCCACAGGATCTGGACGGGTTGCGGACACTGGCGCATCACATCAAGGGCGGTGCGCAAATGGTCGGTGCGGCGCGAGTGGCGGCGGCGTGCACCGATCTTGAACAGGCGTGCCGCGACGCCGAAACCCTGGCTGTCCACCGCTCGGTGGCTGCGCTGCGCACCGCCATGCTTGGCCTCGCGCAGCGCCTTCAGGACTGAGCGATCAATCCCACTGCGGGGCGATGCCTTTCGGGCTGGTCAGACGATGGCCACGCTCCAGACCGGCGATCAGCGCCATATCGGGTTCGCTCAGGGTCAGCGTCGTGGCGCCGAGGTTGCTTTGCAGGTTGGCACGTTTGGTCGACGATGGAATCACCGCGTAACCCGACTGCATCGCCCAGGCCAGGGTGACTTGCGCCGGCGTCGCTTGCAGACGTTCAGCAATCTGCCGGATCACCGGATCCTTCAGCACTTCGCCATAGGCGAGGGTCATGTAGGAGGTGATCTGAATGCCCTGGCTGCGGGCGAACTCGACCACTTTGCGGTTTTGCAGGTACGGGTGCAGCTCGATCTGGTTGGTGGCGATGTGGTCTGCACCGACCGCTGCGATGGCTTGCTGCATCAGCTCGATGGTGAAGTTGGACACCCCGATCTGCCGGGTCAGGCCCAGACGCTTGGCTTCGAGCAGCGCCCCCATGAATTCGCCGACCGGCACTTGATCTTCCGGCGACGGCCAGTGGATCAGCGTCAGGTCGAGATAGTCGGTCTGCAACTTCTGCAGGCTTTCCTTGAGGCTCTCGATCAGACGATCCTTGGCGAAGTTGGCGATCCAGATCTTGCTGGTGATGAACAGCTCTTCACGAGCAATGCCGCTGGCGGCGATGGCTTGACCGACCTCGGCTTCGTTCTCGTAGATCTGCGCGGTGTCGATGGCGCGGTAACCGAGTTCAAGGCCGGTGCGCACCGAATCGATGACCACCTGACCTTGCAGGCGAAACGTACCCAGACCAAAAGCGGGAACAGACATTGATGACTCCAGGGTTGCAGTGGGAATGGGCAGGAGTATCCGCGTCTGTGTCCTTGAGAAAAACCGCTGGTGGGGCAAAGCACTGTTGAGCAGAAGTCATGAATCTTGTAGGAGCTGCGGCACGCTGCGATCTTTTGATTTAAACAACAAGATCAAAAGATCGCAGCGTGCCGCAGCTCCTACAGGGGTTGTGAATCGCTCGGGAAGGGCGCATCACTGTTCTGCAGATGGAACACTGAAGCTGGTTTTTGCCGTCTAGTCCTCCAGCTGTCATGGATTTAAGCTTAATCCATTGCGTCACCCACCTTTTGGAGGCAACCATGAAAAACATCATCGGTATCTACACCAGCCCTCGCGGCCATTGGGTCGGCGATGGCTTCCCGGTGCGCACCCTGTTTTCCTACGACAATCTGGGCAAACACATCAGCCCGTTCCTGCTGCTCGATCACGCCGGCCCGGCCGAATTCACCCCGACTACCGAGCGGCGTGGTGTCGGCCAGCATCCGCACCGTGGTTTCGAAACGGTGACCATCGTTTACGACGGCGAGGTGCAGCACCGCGACTCCACCGGCAGCGGCGGCACCATCGGTCCCGGCGACGTGCAATGGATGACGGCTGCATCCGGGATCCTGCATGAAGAGTTTCACTCGGATAACTTCGCCAGAACCGGCGGCAAGCTGGAGATGGTGCAGTTGTGGGTCAACCTGCCGGCCAAGGACAAAATGGCTGCGCCCGGCTACCAGACCATTCTTGACGGCGATATTCCCAATATCGCGCTGAGGGACGATGCCGGCCGGCTGCGGCTGATCGCTGGTGAGTTCGATGGGCATAAAGGCCCGTCGCACACTTTCACGCCGATCGACGTCTGGGACCTGCGGCTGAATGCCGGCAAGTTGCTGACGCTCGATCTGCACGAAGGGCGCAACACCGCGCTGGTGCTGTTGAAAGGTTCGGTGCAGATCAACGGCGTGGAAACCGCGGGTGTCGGGCAGTTGGTGCTGTTCGAGCGCGACGGTCGTCAGTTGACCCTTGAGGCCAGTGAGGACGCAGTGGTGCTGCTGCTCAGCGGCGAGCCGATCGACGAACCGATTGTCGGCCATGGCCCGTTCGTGATGAACACCGAGCAGGAAATTCATCAGGCATTCGCCGACTTCCAGTCCGGGCGGTTTGGCCAGATGCACGGCTGATTGGCCTTTGTGGGAGCGGGCACTGCAGCGAGCCACAAATCCCAACCCAGACCCTGATCCCCTGTGGGAGCGGGCTTGCCCGCGAAAGCGTACGGTCAGTCGATGCTTATTTGGCTGACCCACCGCCTTCGCGGGCAAGCCCGCTCCCACATTGGTTTCCGGGTGTTTTTGCGCGGGCGTTCATCCGCTGAAATCAATTACTCCTACACTTGCCCAATCTGTGCGATCTTCTCGCGATTGGGCCCTGTCGGAGTGCTTTGATGTTGTCTTTTTTGACCGAACATCCGTTGTTTTGCGCGTTGATCCTGATCCTCCTCGATCTGGGCCTGTGGCGCCTGATCAGTTCCCGTGGCAGCGAGTGGAAGCTATTGGTGCGGGTGCTGATTTTCAGCCTGTTCAGCGTGCTGTTGTTCAACGAAGGCCTCAATCCGATGGAGCCGGCGCCATGGGCTGACAACGTGCCGTTGCACCTGGCGGCGACCGGCTTGCAGATCGGCTGGTGGCTGTTCGGCGCGCGCACCCTGACCGTGCTGATCGGCGCGGTGATGATGCAGCGCGTCGGGCACACCGGGCGGCTGTTGCAGGATCTGCTTGGTGCGGTAATTTTCCTGATCGCCATTATCGCGGCGCTGGCCTACGTGCTGGATCTGCCGGTCAAAGGTGTGCTGGCGACGTCCGGGGCCCTGGCGATCATCGTCGGTCTGGCGTTGCAGAGCACCCTCAGCGACGTATTCTCGGGGATCGTGCTCAACACCACCAAGCCCTATCAGATCGATGACTGGATCTCGATCGACGGCACCGAAGGCCGGGTCATCGACATCGACTGGCGCGCCACGCGTCTGCAGACCAGCCAGGGCAGCATGGCGGTGATTCCCAACTCGCTGGCGGCCAAGGCCAAGATCATCAACTTCAGCCGACCGAGCAACATGTTCGGGGTGGCCGTCAGCGTCCAGGTCAGCCCGCACGCGCGTCCGAATACGGTGATCGATGCGCTGGAGCGGGCGATGCAGGGTTGCCGCCCGCTGCTGGACAATCCCTCGCCGAGTGTCGCGCTGAAAAGCTCCGGTAGCGCCGGCGCGGAATATGAAATCAGCGGTTTCGTCTCGTCGATGGATCAGAAGCGCTCGGTGCGTAATCAGCTGTTCGATCTGGCTTACCGGCATCTGCAGGCATCCGGGGTCAATCTGTTGTCGAGTGTCGAACCGATCGTGGCCGGCAACCTCTCGCGGCCACGGGCGCTGCTCGACAGTTCGCCGATTTTCTCCACCCTGCGCCAGGAAGAGAAAGACACCTTCAGCCAGAACATGACCCTGCAAACCTTCCGTGCCGGCGAGACGATTCTCGAGGCCGGGGAGGTCAGTGATCATTTGTTCATCATCGAATCGGGTGTGGTCACCGTGACCTTGACCCGCCATGGCAGCCCGTTCGAATCCGGGCGCATGGGGCCGGGGGAGGTGATCGGCGAGGCCGGCATCCTCTCCGATTCGTCAGTGCCGGCGACCTTCGCGGCGAAAACCTTCTGCGCGCTGTATCGCATCGAGAAGACCTACCTGAAGCCGTGTCTGGATGCCCGCCACGACATCAACGAGGCGATGAAAGCCTTACTCGATTATCGTCTGCACAAGGCCCAGACCCTGACGCAGGACGTGCCGGTCGTGGTGGCGAAAACCGGGTTCCTGCACTGGTTGCGCAATCGCGTGTGACGGGTGGTCTACTCGTCTTCCGGGAGATTGGCTATTTGTCCGGGGCAGTGGCGGGACTACCTTAGTCACACATTCACTGGCCCCGGAAATTCAATCATGAAAGCTCGTACCGATTTCTACACCGCTTCTCCAGACGCCCTGAAAGCGATGATCGCCCTGGAGACCGCGGTCTCGAAACTGCCGCTGGAAAAGACTCTGGTGGAACTGGTCAAGCTGCGCGCTTCGCAAATCAACGGCTGCGCGTTCTGCATCGACATGCACACCGCTGATGCAATCAAGGGCGGCGAAACTCCGCGCCGGCTGTTCGCCGTCACCGCGTGGCGTGAAGCGCCATTCTTCACCGAGCGTGAACGTGCGGCGCTGCTGTGGACCGAATCGCTGACCCAACTGAGCCTGACTCACGCCCCGGACGAAGACTACGACATCGTCGCGGCGCAATTCACGCCCAAGGAAATGGTCGACCTGAGCGTGGCGATCAGCACCATCAACAGCTGGAACCGTCTGGCCGTGGGTTTCCGCAAAACCCCGCAGCTCTAAGCCGCAACACATCACCCCTAACCCCTGTAGGAGCTGCCGCAGGCTGCGATCTTTTGACTTTGATTTTTTAAAAACCAGATCAAAAGATCGCAGCCTCGTTTCACCCGGCAGCTCCTACAGGGGCCGGTCGTTTTGGAAGTCTGGATCAATGCGCATCCGCACTCGGCGCGGCTGGTGGTTGCACCTTGCGCATCAAGGGCACCATCGCCGTGGCGATGATGAAGCACAGCATGATCATCAAGAAGGTATCGCCGTAGGTCTGGGTCTGTGCCTCGCGGTAGGTCAGCAGCCACAGCTGACGCAGGCCGGCGGTGGCGCCGACATCACCGCTCTGACCCAGTGTCGCCAGGTTGCCACCGACCTGCGTCAGCCACTGATTCATCGCCTCGTTGCTGCTGTTCAGATGTTCTGCCAACCGGGTGAAGTGCAGGTTGGTGCGGTCATTGAGAATGGTCGCGCACGCGGCAATCCCGATAGCTCCGCCCAGATTGCGCATCAGGTTGAACAGCCCCGAAGCGTGCTTCAAGCGTGCCGGTGCCAAGCCGCCCAACGTCAGTGTCACCGCCGGTGGCACCGCCAGTTGCTGGGCGATCCCGCGCAGCGCTTGCGGCAGCAGCAACTGACCGGCGCCCCAGTCGTGAGTGATCGGACTGAATTCCCACATCGACACGGCAAACAGGCCCAGCCCGATCATCATGATCCAGCGCAGATCCATGCGATTGGCGAGAAAGGCGTACAGCGGAATCGCCATGATCTGGAACACCCCGGTGGAAAAAACCGCCAGACCAATGTCCAGCGCGCTGTAGCCACGCACCCGTCCGAGAAACAGCGGGGTCAGGTAAATCGTTGCGAACAGGCCGATCCCGGTGACAAAGGAAAAGAAACAGCCCAGGGCAAAGTTGCGATCCTTGAGCGCGCGCAGATCGACGATCGGATTGGCCACGTGCAAGGTGCGCCCGATGAAGGCCAGACCCGCCAGACCGCTGATCCATGCCGTGGTCAGGATCGTTTGATCGCTGAACCAGTTCCAGCGCGGGCCTTCTTCGAGGGTGTATTCCAGGCAGCCGAGAAACAGCGCGAGAAATACCATGCTCAGGTAGTCCGCGCCCTTGAGCAGCGCCAGTTCCGGCTGGTCGATCTTCACCAGCATCGGCACCGCCACCGCGACGAAAATCCCCGGCACCAGGTTGATGTAGAACAGCCAGTGCCACGAGGAAATGTCGGTGATCCAGCCGCCGATCACCGGCCCCAATGTCGGCGCCAGCGACGCCACGGCACCGATGGTCGCGGCGGCGATCACCCGCTGTTTGCCGCTGAAGAAAAAGAACGCGGTGGTGAACACCAGCGGAATCATCGAGCCGCCGAGAAAGCCTTGCAGCGCACGAAAGACGATCATGCTCTGGATGTTCCAGGCCACGCCGCAGAGCAGACTGGCCAGGGTGAAACCGACCGCCGAGGCGCAGAACAGCCAGCGCGTGGAGAACACCCGCGACAGCCAGCCGGACAGCGGAATCACGATGATTTCGGCGATCAGGTAACTGGTCTGCACCCACGCGGTTTCGTCGGTGCCGGCCGAGAGCCCGCCGCCGATGTCACGCAGCGAGGCCGAGACGATCTGGATGTCCAGCAGCGCAATGAACATGCCGATGCACATGGTGGCGAAGGCGAAGACCTTGGTCGCGGTGGCCATGTCGGCGGCGTTGAACGGTTGCGCCGCGGCGGTGAGGGCGGTGCTCATGGCGCGACGGCCACGGCGCTGGTTTGAGTTGACGCGCGGGTGTCGACTTCAGCGGTGACCGACAGCCCCGGCCGCAGATGGCCGAGCACGCCGTCAGCCGGATCGAGCAGAATTCGCACTGGCACCCGCTGGACGATTTTGGTGAAGTTGCCGGTGGCGTTCTCCGGTGGCAGCACGCTGAATTGCGAGCCGGTGGCGGGGGCGAGGCTGTCGAGGCGGCCATGGAATTCCTGGCCGGAGAGCACGTCGGCGCGGATGCTCACCCGTTGCCCGGGTTGCATCCGCGCCAGCTGGTCTTCCTTGAAATTGGCATCCACCCACAGACCGCTGGCCGGTACCACCGACAACTGCTGCGAACCCGCCTGGGCATAGGCGCCGACCCGCGCGCGGCGGTTGCCGATCACCCCGTCGACCGGCGCGCGCAGTTCGGTGTAGCCGAGGTTCAATTGGGCCAGATCACGCTCGGCCCTGGCTTGTTGCAGGGCGGCGCGGGCCTGTTGTTTCTGGGTGTCGATCACCGCCAGTTGGCGCTGGGCGGCGAGCAATTCGGCTTGGGCGCGGGCACTCAGGGCCTGGGCGGTCTTGAAGGTGGCGTCGGCGCGTTGGGCACTTTCCACCGACACGGCATTGGTGCTGACCAGGCGTTTGTAGCGCGCATTGTCATCCCGCGAGCGGGCGGTTTCGGCACCGGCGGCATCGATGCCGGCGCGGGCCTGGCCGATCACCGCTTGCTGCAGTTGTTCAGTGGCGTCGAGGTTGGCCAGCAGAGCTTCTTCAGCGGCAACCGCGCCTTCGGCTTTGGCGAGGTTGGCGCGATAGTCGCGTGCGTCGAGGCGGATCAGCACGTCGCCGGCCTTCACCGATTGGTTGTCGCTGACCAGCACTTCTTCGATGTAGCCGGCGACTTTCGGCCCGATCACCGTGACGTCGCCACCGATGTAGGCATCGTCGGTCTCTTCGAGAAAACGCCCGGTACCCCACCAGTGCGCGGCGTACACACCGACCACCACTAGAGCAATCAGGCCCACGCCGGGCAGCAACAGGCGTTTGCGCAGCGGCGGTTTGGCGGTGGGGAGCGCAGCAGACAGGTCGGGCTCAAGGGTGGGCATGCTGGTCATGGCGTAATACCTGCGCAAATCAAGTCGTTATTACGGCTGTAATATGACGTGAGTAATATTTTGTGGCAATTGAATTTTTGTGCCGATCGTCAGTTGCTTATTTGAGCCACTGGCCGGGCGTGGTGCCGCTCATGGATTTGAAGAAAGCGATGAACGCACTGTCGCTGGCGAAGCCCAGTGCGTAGCCGCAGTAACTGAGGCTGCGCCCGGTGGCGAGCAACTCCATGGCGCGCATCAGCCGCCACTGCTGGCGCCATTGCTGGTAGCTCATGCCGGTTTCCCGCTGGAAGATCCGCCCGATGGTGCGGCTGCTGGCGCCGATCTGCTGCTCCAGCGCTTGCAGTTCCGGCGGCAGTTGCTCGGGTGTCGACAGCAACGGGGCCAGGCGTTTGTCCCGGGGCAGGGGCAGCAGCATCGGTTGCTGAGCGGCTTCCCGAATTTCGCTCAGGCACAGGCCCAGCAGATGAAACAGTCTGCCGTGCTGCCAGTCGCTGTCGAAATCAGCCTGCGCCATCGGCTCCAGCACTGCTCGCAGCAAGGGACTGACTTCAATCACGCACACCTGCTGCGGCAATTCGCGGCACAGCTCGGGCACGAGCCAGATCGAGCGGTAATCGACGCTGTGCTGCATCACCGCGCGATGGCTGACACCGCCGGGAATCCACGCCGCCCGCGACGGCGGCAGCAGGCACAACTGCTGCGCGAGGGTGATGCGTGTGCAGCCTTGCCGGGTGTAGAGCAATTGCCCGCGCTGATGGCTGTGCAGGCCGGAGTCGTGATCGCCGAGGGTGGAGGCGATGCCGATGACCGGCGCGCTGAAGTGATCAGGGTCGAAGGATACGTGGGCGTCGAGCCAGGCCATGTTTTGTCCGATTTCAACGATAAATTGGCAAGGCTCGGATAATACGTCAGTCCAGACTTTTTAGACTCCTCGGCGTTTTCACATGAGGAGTCAACATTATGAACAACCGACATTTATTGCTGCTGGCGATTGCCCTGCTGATGTTTCCGCAGATCGCCCAGACCCTCTACAGCCCGGCGCTCGGCGATATCGGCCGAGCGTTCGGCGTCGGGCCGCAGGTGGCTGCGCAGACCTTGTCGGTGTATTTCCTGGCGTTCGCCTTTGGCGTGGTGACCTGGGGGCGAGTGTCTGACCGCATCGGCCGGCGCCCTTCGATGCTTGCCGGTCTGGCGCTCTACATGCTGGCCTGCGTCATCGGCTTGAGTGCGCGTAGTTTCAACACATTGTTGATGGCCCAGGCGTTGGCAGCATTTGGCGCGGCGGTCGGTTCGGTGGTCACCCAGACACTGTTGCGCGACCGCTTTCAAGGCGCGGAACTGGCGCAGGTGTTTTCCCTGGTGGGCATGGCGCTGGCAGCCAGCCCGGCAATTGGCTTGTTCAGCGGCGCAGGGTTGGTGGAAGTTTTCGGTTATCGCGGGGTACTCGCGGCTTTGCTGCTGATCGCCGTGGCGCTATGGTCATGGAGTTGGTGCGCTTTACCCGAAACCCGCACGACCGCACCGGCCTCGGCGGGGCTGCTGGAAACCCTCGCGCGCATGCTCGGTGATCTCGACATCTGGCGTTCGGCACTGTGGATCGCCCTGTTCAACGTGGCGCTGTTCAGCTATTACAGCCTTGGTCCGTTCCTGTTCGAACGGCTTGGCTTGAGTGGCGCGGAGTTCGGCTACAGCGGCGTAATTCTGGCGTTGGGCTCAGGGTTTGGAGCATGGCTCAACCAGCGCTTGCTGCGCCGCGGTTGTCACGCGCTGCAACTGATTCGCCTCGCCGCAGTCATCGGCTTGCTCGGTGGGCTGGGTGTGTGGCTGATGCAGGACAGTGGCGCGTTCGTGCTGGCGATGTTGCTGGTGGTACTGGCCTTCGGCATGGCGATTCCGAATATTCTTGGTTCGGCATTGGCCAATTACAGCGACCGATTGGGCACCGCCGGAGCACTTCTGGGACTGATTTATTACCTGCTGATCGGCGCGGGACTGATGCTCGCCGGTTGGACCCAGGCCCTCGGGGAAACCCTGATAGCGTGCAACGGCGTGGCGTTGCTGCTGACAATCAAGGCTGATAAATCAATTGTTTAAGAAATGTAAGCAGCGTAGGAAGCGTCTTGCTTTTGCGTAGGAAGGCTCTGACTATCACTCGCATTGATGGGGTGGCATTAAGCCATTTTATGATTGCAAGGATGTTGCGTGCCGTATTCGCTTCGCGCTGTTTTTCGTCGTCGTTCCACGGGTTGCCCGCTGTTGTCGGCCATTGTGTTGAGTGTGTGTGCCTCCTCGATTCAAGCGGCTGACCCTGTTGCGCCGGGCCAGGAAGTGCTGCGCCAGCAGCAACAGCAACAGCGCGATCTGCAACAACTGCAACTGGAACAACGCAAGCGCCAACTGGAGCGCGGTGCGTTCGGCCCGGCGCCGGTCACCCCGGCGATGCCGCAAACCGTCACGCCTGATGAGCGCTGCTGGCCGCTAAGTGGCACGCGCATTGGTGGTGTCACCCTGTTCGACAGCGACAAACTCAACGCGCGGATCAAACCGCTGCTGGCGCCGTGCATGGGTGTCGGCCAGATCAATCATCTGCTGGCGACCATCACCGCGATCTACGTCGAGCAAGGCTACATCGCCAGCCGCCCGTACCTGTTGAGCGCGCCAGCGGCGGGGCAGTCGCTGGACATCATGATCGACGAGGGCTACATCGAGTCCATCGAACTGGCCGATCAGAGCCTGCCCGTTTCTCTGGGCGGCGCATTCCCGCACATGCTCGGCCAGCCGCTGAACCTGCGCGATCTGGAGCAGGGCCTTGATCAACTGAACCGCTTGCGTTCGATTGACCTGACCGCCGACATCGCCCCCGGCAGCCAGCCCGGCGCCTCGCGCATCATCCTGCGTTCGCGCACCTCGGGCCAGTCGCGCTGGGCGTTGGGCCTGGGCATGGACAACCTCGGCAGCGCCAGCACCGGGCGTGATCGCGATACCGTCAGCCTGAGCTTCGACAGCCCGTTGCAACTCAACGATCTGTTGAGCCTCAGTGCCAGCGACACGTTGAATCAGGGTGACCGCTACAGTCGCAACGCCAGCCTGTATTACGCGATTCCCTACGGCTACTGGACCTACAGCGCGTTCGCCAGCCATGCCGAATATCGCGCGCCGTTCAAACTGCCCAGCGCGACCTTGTACAGCACCGGCATCACCGATCAATTGAGCCTGCGCGCCGACCGCGTGTTGTGGCGCGACCAGAGCCGCCAGCTCAGCGCCAACCTGCAACTGGCGCACAAGGACGTCGACAGCTATCTGGAAAATGTCCGCCTGGGCATTCAAAGCCCGACCCTGACCGTGGCAGAAGCCGGGCTCAATCTGTTCTGGCTCGACCGCGCGGTGTGGAACCTCGACTTCACCTATTCGCAAGGCCTGCGCTGGCTGGGCGCCGATGACGACGCCAACCACGCGGTCAGCAACCTGCCCAAAGCGCAGTTTCGCAAGTACCGCGCCGGCCTCAGCCAGTGGCGCAACGGCCAGTTCGGCGCGCAAGCGTGGCAGTGGCAGAGCCAGCTCAATCTGCAATACAGCCCCGACCCGTTGCCGGCCATCGAGCAACTGCTCGGCACTGACGATTCGGCGGTGCGCGGTTATCGGGTCAGCAGCGCATCCGGTGCCAGCGGCGCGATCTGGCGCAACACGCTACGTCTGCCGCTGCGTACCGACTGGCCGCTGCAGATCACCCCGCGCGTGGGCCTGGACAATGGCTGGCTAAAGGCCGACCACGGTGCTCAAGGCCAACGACTGAGCGGCGCCAGTGTCGGGCTGAACCTGGGCTGGAAGAATCTGCAAGTGGACGTCGATTACCAACGCGCCCTCAACACCCCCAACGGTTTGCAGCACGAGCCAGAGACCTGGCTGATGCGTGTGGGGTTGCAGATATGAGCAGCACCGAAACTCATCAAGCAGTGAACAGACAGCCGTCGGATCTGAGCGCGACAGCCACGGCCAAGACCAAATCGCGCGCCGTGATGCCGTACTTACATGGAGACGTTTTTATGCCAGCACACACCTTTGCATTCCATCTTTCTCCTCGGGGCAAACTGCGCTGGGCGATCGCCAGCCTGTTCTTCGCCGTGCACCTGCCCAGCGCCATTGCCGGCGGTGTGGTGGTCGCGCCCGGCCCCGGCGGCACCGCGCAATTGCAGACCCAGGGCGGCGTGCCCATCGTCAATATCGTCGCGCCCAACGGCTCGGGCCTGTCGCACAACCAGTTCCTCGACTACAACGTCGACCGTCAGGGCCTGGTGCTGAACAACGCCTTGCAGGCCGGGCAATCGCAGCTCGCCGGGCAACTGGCGGCCAACCCGCAATTGCAGGGGCAGGCGGCGAGCGTGATCCTCAACGAGGTGATCAGCCGCAACCCGTCGGCGATCAATGGCGCTCAGGAAATCTTCGGCCGCGCCGCCGATTACGTACTGGCCAACCCCAACGGCATTTCGGTGAACGGCGGCAGTTTCATCAATACGCCGAACGCCAGTCTGCTGGTCGGTCGTCCGGAGTTGAACGACGGCAAACTGCAAGCCTTGAACACCCGCGACGCCAGCGGTCAGTTGCAGATCCAGAGTGGTGGCCTGCGTAACGCCGAAGGTTCGGTCAACCTGATCGCCCCGCGTATCGACAGCCAGGGCCGCATCGATGCCCGCGATCAACTGAACCTCACGGTCGGACGCAATCAGGTGGATTACGCCAGCGGTCAGGTCAACGCCGTGGATCCGGCGGGCAACACGAAAGATCAACGCATCGACGCCAGCCTGTTCGGCGCGATGCAGGCCGGGCGCATCAACATCGTCAGCACTGCCGAAGGCGCGGGCGTGCGTGTGGGTGCGGTGCAAGTGGCCGGGCGTGATGGCGTGCAGATTCGCTCGGCTGGCGACCTGAGTGTCAGCGGTGAAGCGATCCCCAACAGCCTCGAAGTGACGCGTGCCGGCATTCGCAGCAGTCAGGGCGATGTCGGCCTGCACAGCGGCAACGACCTGACGCTGGCGGCCACCGACGTCAATGGTCGCGACGTCAGCGTCAATGCCAAGCGCAACCTGACCTTGAGCACCGTCGAAAGCCGCAAGCTTCAGGAAAAACGCGAAAACTGGAGCAACAGCACCATCGGCATCACCTGGGAAACCTACGATCGCACCCAGACCGACAGTGAAATTCGCCAGCACGGCAGCCAGATCGTCGCCAACCGTAACGCCAAATTGTCCTCCGGCAAAGACACCGAACTCAAAGCGGCCAAGGTTGAAGCGGCGAAAAATCTCGATGTGCAAAGCGGCGGCGATCTGCGCCTGAGCGCAGCCACCGAAAGCCACACCCAGACCGATCAGGGCAACCATCGCAAGCATCTGTGGAAGGCCGACTGGAACAACAGCAGCGAAGAGCAGCGCAGCATCGGCAGTCAGTTGAAGGGCGGCAACATCGCTCTGCAGACCGCCGCGTTGTTGCGTGCCGAAGGCGCCGAACTGAACAGCGCCGGCGATGTGAAACTGGCGGGCAAGCAAGTGGACGTCACCACGGCCACCCGCACCAGTCGCAGCAATAACAACAGTTATTCCGGCGACCTGGTCGGCGGCGGATTCTTCGGCAAGACCGGTGACGCCGACAAGGGCCAGACCCGGCATCAGGGCAGCAAAATCAACGCGGCCGGCAAACTGCTGGTCAAGGCTGACGACGTGCGCATCAGCGGCAGCCAGGTCCGTGGCGGCACCGAGGCCAGCGTGATCAGCGATCAGGGTTCGCTGGTGATCGACGGTGTGCAGGACACTTCGCACAGCAACAACCACGACAAGGACAGCAAGTTCTTCGGCATCACCAAGGACGAGTCGCGGCAGAACGCCAGGGACAGCACCACGGTGCGCAGCGAGCTGGTTTCCGACAGCAACCTCAAACTCAAGAGCGCCAAGGACATCGAAGTGGCCGGCTCCACGGTCAAGGCTGGCGGCGCGCTGACGGCGGACGCTGCCGGTGATGTGAACGTGCATTCCACGCAGAACACCCACGACAGCAGCTCGACCACCGAGACCCGTGGCTTCGATGCCTACGCCAAAGAGCAAACGCCGGAGCAATACCGCGCCGGGGTGCACTACGAAGACA
The DNA here is from genome assembly GCF_044753325.1 of Pseudomonas sp. NPDC088414. NCBI lineage: Bacteria > Pseudomonadati > Pseudomonadota > Gammaproteobacteria > Pseudomonadales > Pseudomonadaceae > Pseudomonas > Pseudomonas sp. NPDC088414. Next base: position 86,486 of record NZ_JBIVMY010000002.1, read on the forward strand.
AGCAGCAGACCGTTACCCGCAACGACGTCAACCAGCAAGGCTCGAGTCTCAGCGGCGGCAGCGTGCAGGTGAAAGCGGGCGGCGATCTGACGATCAAGGGCGGTGAGGTCAAATCCACTGCTGGCGACACCACGCTGAGCGGCAAGAACGTGTCGTTGCTGGCCGAACAGGACAGCCACAAAACCTCATCCGACACCTCCAGTACCGGCGGCGGTTTCTACTACACCGGCGGCCTCGACCGTGCCGGCAGTGGCGTCGATTTTGCCCACAGCACCACGCAAGACAGCAGCAGCAAAACCACCGCGCAAACCACCCACGTGCAAAGCAGCGGCAGCCTGAACATCAATGCCGACAAACTGCTGACCGAAGGCGCGCAGGTCAAGGCTGGCAACGGTCTGAACGTTGCGGCCAACGAGATCGACAACCGCGCTGCCAGCAACACCGAAAGCAGCACGCACAACCAGAGCAACTGGTCGGCGGACATCGGCGCCAACGTCGAGTACAAGGACATCGCCCGCCCGATTGCCGGTGCGGTCAAGGATGCGCTTAACGGCAAGGTGCCGGACAAGGAAGCCCTGAGCAATCTCGGCCAGCCGAACGTAGGTATCGACGTGGCGATCGGTCACGGCAGCGCCGACAAGACCGAGCAGAACAGCAACGCCGTGGTCAGCCGTTTCGACGGTGGCAGCGTCGATATGAAAACCGCCGGCACCCTGCGCGACCAAGGCACCCAGTACAACGCCAGCAATGGCGGGGTAAACATCAGCGCTGACAAACTGGTTGCCGATGCCGCGAGCAACACTCACAGCAGCACTGATAACTCAGTGGATGCCAAGGTCGACGTACGCGTTTACACCAAGACCGGCGAGGACGTGAACGTCGCTGGCAGCGGTGCCGGTGGCAACAGCTACAGCAGCAAGGACAGCAGCACCGCAGTGGTCGGCGGTTATGCCGGCAGCCAAGGCGTGAACATCAAAGTGAGCGGTGACGCGCAGTTCGCCGGCAGCCGTTTCGACGGCGGGCAGGGCGGTGTGAGCATCAAGACTGGCGGCGATCTGGCGCTGAATCAGGCCAATGACCACCAGAGCAGCAGCGACTCCAGCCTGCGCGGCAACGGTTCGCTGACGGTCGGCACCTTGCCGGGCACCGACGGCACCAACGTCGACCTCGGCGCCGGGTTCCAGCTCGATCACAGCGGCAAGCAGACCACTGACACCCAGGCTCACGTCGCGAGCATCAACGGCAACGGCCCGGTGCAATTGAGCAGCGGCGGCAATCAGGTTCAGCAAGGCACGCAGATCGACAGCGCCGGCGCTATCGATCTGCACGCTGACGGCAAGCTTGATCTGCAGGCGGCCACCGCTACGCACACCGCGACCGGCAGCAATCTCGGCGGCGGTTTGAAGGGCGGCGGCAGCAAATCCAGCAGCGAGAAGAGTCGCGATCAGGGCGGTAATCTGAGCGGCAACTTCAACATAGGCCGCATCAACGAAAACTCGCAGACGTTGACTGGTGGCCAGCTCAACAGCCAGAGCAACGTCGCGTTGAGCGGTGACGCGGTGCACCTGCAAGGCACGCAAGTCAGCGCGCCGAACGTCAGCATCGATGCGCAGAAGGGCGGTTTGGTTCAGGAGTCGGCGCAGTCTACCGAGAGCCGCAACAACTGGAACGTTGCACTGAATGCCGGCGGCAACCTGAGCAGCAAGACCCCGACCGCAGCCGATGAAGAGGCCAGCAGTGACCACGGCTTCAACGCCGGAGCGAAGGTTGGCGTCGATTACCTGCAAAGCACCACCCAGCAAAACAGCCAGATCAAGGCTGACAGCGTGGTGCTGAATAGTGCCGGTGATGCACAGCTGTCGGGTGCGCGGATCGACGCGAACACTGTCAGTGGCAAGGTAGCGGGTGATCTCACTCTCGACAGCCGTCAGGACTCGAAGACGCAAGCCAAGGTCGATGTCGATCTGGGCCTGACCGCGAAGAAGAACCCACCGAGCGACAAGGAAAAACTCGCTGGCACCGACTACAAACCGACGCTGAAAGCGCAGGGCGAATACGCGCACAAGGACAGCGTGGCGCAGGCGTCCGGCATCAGTGGCAATCAGGGTGTGAACCTTGTGGTGGGCGGCGCAACGCAGCTGACTGGCGCGCGGATCTCATCGACTGAAGGCAAGGTGGATCTGGGCGGTTCGAAGGTCGGTAGCAGCGATCTGGTCAACCGTGACTACGGAGTGAAAGCCGGATTGGACCTGCCGCAGAAAACCGAGGAGAACGCACCAAAGGTGTCGTTCGATAACGGCAATCTGAAAGTCGGTCCGGTGACCCTGAGCGGCCATCTGGACAGCCAGTCCCTGCAGGCCGGGATCGACGAAAAAGGCTGAGCATCACCGCTGTAAAAACTGTGGGAGCGGGCTTGCTAGCGAAGGCGGAGATTCAGTCGAAAAATTAGCTGACTGAATTGACGCCTTCGCGAGCAAGCCCGCTCGTTTTGATCTGTCGTATTACCGTGAAGATAGTCGCTGCGCAACCATCGCAGGCAAATACGCAGGTCGAATATATAGATCGAAAATGAATAGTCGTCATAGCAAAGAGTTTTAAGAAACTGTCATTTATAACAGTTGTGAGAGCTTCCTTGAAAACTGAAGATCAGGTTCCGGCACTTCCAGTCAGGTTGGTTTCGTCCCGGCATCCAACAAGTCATCAAGGAGATACAAAAATGAGCGATATCACTTTTCCAGGCGCCATTAACGGCATTATTAGTTGCCGTTCGACTCCACAGAACGGTGTGAAGGTTAAAGTAGGTCCGCTGCCAGGCGTACAGATCGGGGCGGTATTGAAACTGGACTGGCAGGGATACGGCGATCAAGCGGGCGAGCAACCCATTCCCGGTACACAGACTTCGCTCAATCACTTTATCACCGAGAGTGACATCGCCAATGGTGTTGAGAAAACCATTTATGATTGGTCAGCGCATATCAAGCCCATTAAAAATGGATCGGCGCGTGTCACCTATACGATCAATGGTGGCGGGGGGAAAAATGCACTGGTCCAGGTACGATTGTTGAATGCTGCAGGGCAGTCATGCGACGAAGTTTGAGGTGTACAAAGGCTGAGATTTGCACAGCAGGCGGGATCTGTCGCTAGTGCAATGTATTAATGTCACTGAAGGATCCAGAGCTGTTGGGTCGCAACAGTTCCAGATCGCGTAGCTCGGCTGCTCCTAAAGAGCCTCAGTCTCAGTCAACGCCAGTTGACTGAGACGACTTGCTGAAGGTCAGCTCGACGCCTTCGCCTTACCCGCCTTCATCAGCACGACCACCGCCAGCAGCGCGGACAGGATCGAACCCAGCAACACGCCGACCTTCACCGAATCGACCAGATGCGGCGCGCCCGGGAAGGCCAGTGCGCCAATGAACAGGCTCATGGTGAAACCAATCCCGCAGAGCAGGGCGACGCCGTACAGTTGCAGCCAGCTCGCGCCTTGCGGCAGTTGCGCCAGACCACTGCGAATTGCCAATGCGCCGAGGCCGAGGATGCCGATCTGCTTGCCGAACAACAGGCCCAGCGCGACGCCCAGCGGCACCGGCTCGAGCAGGTTGCTCGGAGCAATGCCGGTCAACGACACACCTGCGTTGGCGAAGCCGAAAATCGGCACCACGGCGAACGCCACCCACGGATGCATTTTTTCTTCGAGGTAGAGCAGCGGCGAGTTGTGCTCGTCTTCGGGATTTCCCAGCGGAATGCACAGGGCCAGAATCACCCCGGCGAGGGTCGCGTGGATCCCCGATTGCAGCATGAAGAACCACAGGAAGGCGCCGGCGATCAGGTATGGCCAAAGTTTTCTGACACCGCAGCGGTTGAGGATCACCAGCAGTGCAATCACTGCCAACGAGGCCAGCAGCATGCTCACCGACAGGCCGCTGGTGTAGAAAATCGCGATGATCACCACTGCGCCCAGGTCATCGAGGATGGCCAGCGCCGAGAGGAAGATCTTCAGCGAAACCGGTACCCGTTTGCCCAGCAGAGACAGCACGCCCAAGGCAAAAGCAATGTCGGTGGCGGCAGGAATCGCCCAACCGCTGAGGGTCTGCGGATTGCCCCAGTTGATCGCGACGTAGATCAGGGCCGGGACCAGCATCCCGCCCAAAGCGGCGAAACCCGGCAGCGCGCGCTGGCCCCAGGTCGATAGCTGACCAGCGAGCATCTCGCGCTTGATCTCCAGGCCTACCAGCATGAAGAAGATCGCCATCAGGCCATCATTCACCCAATGCTCGATCGACAGACCGGCGATCTTGACGTGCAAAGTCGAGAAGTATGTGGCCGCCCAAGGCGAGTTGGCGACCAGCAGCGCGGCCAGGGCAGCGGCCATCAGAATCAGGCCACCGGCGGATTCGGCGGCGAAAAATCGGGAAAGAAAGGCCAAGGCAGAGGGCGAGTCCTGACGGGCAGTCTGCAGGCGTGACGGATCGTGGCTCATAGGCACAGCAACTCCGCGCGGCGGCCCGACCTGCGCTGAATTAAACCTGCCCTGCCGCGTTGTTGCGGTGGCACCCGGGCGGCATTTTACACAATAGGCGGGACGGCTGCGAAAATCTCGACGACGTGGGTCGCTGCCTGGCAATTTCTCGATACGTGGAAATTGGCTTCCTGATGTGTGATTAGCTGTGCGCCGTCCGTTTCAGCTTCTGACCCTCTAGAAAAATGAAAACTACCCTCATCGCCTTATTCGCTTTGTTATCAGTCATTCAGACCTCCGTGTCCGTGGCAGAAAATGCCAACGGCAAAAATCTTTATGTCCAGCGCTGTGCTGTGTGCCACGGCGCCGACATCAAGGCAACCGGGCCATTGGCCAATAAAAGCAATCCGCCGACACCTGACCTGACAACAGCCACCTTCAAGAAACGCCTGAAGGATTATCCGGGCGTCATCGTGTCCTCGATCATCCTTCGCCCGAATGGCAATCTGATTCCGAAAACCTTGCGGGATAACGGCGTGAAGATCGCGCCGCATGCCTGGAGTGTTCAGGATTTTCGCGATCTGCATCAATACATGAGTGAGGTGATTGCAAAATCACGCTGATCCCGGGATCAGCGGCGGGCTCGGCTCCAAGGAATGAATTGCCGGGCTTAATAGGAAGCATTACTATTCACGCCCCTTTCCACCGCACGCTGCCATGAATCCCATGCTGCCCCGCAGACCCGGCTTTTTCGAGCATTACGAAGAGTTGATCGGCACCTGGACCCGGCGCCTGCGCAATCGTGCGCAGGCCGAGGATCTGACGCACGACACCTTTGTGCGGGTGCTTGAATCCGATTCGGCAGCAGTGCAGCAGCCACGGGCGTATCTGCACCAGACCGCACGCAACATTGCGGTCGATGGTTATCGGCGTGAGGATCGGCGGGAAGCCATGGAGTCGCAGGCGATCGATCACAGTGTGTCGTCCACCGGCGACCCGGAGCATTACATGCAGGCGATCCAGTTGGCCGACTCCATCGAACGGGCGCTGCAGGAACTGCCGCTCAACTGCCGGAAGATTTTCGTCTGGCAGAAGATCGAAGGGCTGACCCAGGCGGAAATCGCCGAACGCCTCGGGCTGTCGAGGAACATGGTCGAAAAGTATATGATCCGCACCCTGCGCCACTTGCGCGATCGCCTTGACGGCATGCAGTCATGAGCGGTCGCCGCTTTTCATCCCCAGCCCGACAGGACATTCCATGATGGATACCCGTGATTGTGCGTGCGGGCAAACAACGGTGCGCGATGAAGCGGCACGCTGGTTTGTGCGTCTGCAGGAGCCGCTGATCAGCGCCGACGAACAGCAGCGTTTCGACGTCTGGCTGAACCAGCATCCGCAACACCGTGACGAATTCCAGCTGCTGCAGGGCCTGTGGACGGCGGCGGATCTGCTGCCGGCGCCACGTCTCAAGTCCCTCGTCGAAACCCCGCCGGCCCGACGCGAACGTCGCCCACTGCTGCGTTATGCGGTGGCGGCCAGTGTGCTGGCGGTGGCGCTCGGCCTCGGTCTGTTCAGCGGTCTGAATCACCCGGACGGCTATAGCGCCGAGTTCGCGACGGCGCTGGGTGAGCGCAAACATGTGGCGCTGCCGGACGGATCGGTGATCGACCTGAACAGCCGCAGTCGTCTGCAGGTGCGTTATGAGAAGGATCGCCGGCTTATCGAACTGTCCGAAGGCGAGGCGATGTTCAGCGTTCAGCACGACACCGCGCGCCCGTTCGTGGTCGAGGCCGGCAGTGGCAAGGTCACGGTCACCGGCACCCGCTTCGATGTGCGCCGCGACGTCACGCAAACCCGGGTCGCGGTGGAGCAGGGCACGGTCAAGGTGCAGGGGCGCACTGCGCCGGACGACCAATTCATCAACCTGACCGCGGGCCTCGGCACACATGTCGATGCCGAAGGCAAAGTCGCTGCCGCCTATGCGGTCAACCCCGCTGAACTGACGGCGTGGCGTGGCGGCAAACTGGTGTTCAACAACGCCAGCCTCAGCGAAGTGGCGGCGGAAGTTTCGCGTTATCGCGACAAGCCGCTGAAGGTCAGCAACCCGACCGTCGCAAATCTGCGCCTGACCAGCGTGTTCAAATCCGATAACACCGACGCCTTGCTCAAGGCCTTGCCAAACATCCTGCCGGTGGCCGTTCGCACCCATGCCGATGGCAGTCAGGAAATAATTTCAAAATAAAATTCAGGTTTTTTTCGAGTTCATCGTCTTCCTGTTCAACTGCAACTGGTTTGCATTAACAGACGCACACTCTTGCGATCCACAGGACTACGTTCGACGTGAAAAACACCTCAGCCAACAACAAAAAATCCCCTTGGTTACCGCTGGCCCTGGCGCTGGCGGTCAACGGTGGCATGCCACTGGCGTATGCCGCCGACGCCATTCATATCCGCGCCCAGCCGCTGGGCCAGGCTCTGAGCGAACTGGGCCAGCAAACCTCGTTGCAGGTGTTTTTCAGCCCGGAACTGGTGGCCGGTAAACAGGCTCCCGCCGTCGATGGTGACATTTCCCCGGAGCAGGCTTTGCGCCAGTTGCTGCAGGGCAGTGGCCTGGATTATCAGATCAACGAAGGCTCGGTGACCCTGTCACCAGCGGCGACCTCCGCTGCCAACGGTCCATTGGAACTGGGCGTGACCGACATCAAGGTGGTCGGCGACTGGCTCGGCGATGCCGACGCCGCCGTGGTGCAGAACCATCCGGGTGCGCGCACGGTGATCCGCCGCGAAGCCATCGTCGAGCAGGGCGCGATGAACGTCAGTGACGTGCTCAAGCGTGTACCGGGCGTGCAGGTGCAGGACTCCAACGGCACCGGCGGCAGCGACATTGCGCTGAACGTCGGCGTGCGGGGCCTGACTTCGCGCCTGTCGCCACGCTCCACGGTGCTGATCGATGGCGTGCCCGCGGCGTTTGCGCCGTACGGCCAGCCACAACTGTCGATGGCGCCGATCTCCTCGGGCAACCTCGACAGCATCGACGTGGTTCGCGGCGCCGGATCCGTGCGTTACGGGCCGCAAAACGTCGGCGGGGTGATCAACTTCGTCACCCGCGCCATCCCGGAAAAAGCTACCGGGGAAATCGGCACCACCCTGGAAACCACCCGTTACGGCGGCTGGAAGCACATCGACACGGCGTTACTCGGCGGTACTGCCGATAACGGCATGGGCGTGGCGCTGCTGTACTCCGGGGTCAACGGCAACGGTTACCGCGAACGCAACAACGGCAACGACATCGACGACGTGCTGCTCAAGACCCATTGGGCGCCGACCGATCAGGATGATTTCAGCCTCAACTTCCATTACTACGACGCCAGCGCCGACATGCCCGGCGGCCTGACGCAGAAGCAGTACGACGACAAACCGTACGACTCGGTACGCGATTACGACAACTTCAGTGGCCGGCGCAAAGACGTGTCGTTCAAGTGGATCCGCCAGATCGACGAGCGTACTCAGGCGGAAATTCTGACCTACTACACCGACAGCTTTCGCGGCAGCACCATCGCCGCCCGCGACCAGAAAACCCTCAGCTCGTACCCGCGTTCCTACTACACCCTGGGTGTCGAGCCGCGGGTGTCGCGGGTGTTTGACGTCGGCCCGACCACGCAGGAAGTCAGTGTTGGTTATCGCTACCTGAAAGAAGCGATGCACGAGCAGTCGAGCCGTCTGGCGCTGGTCAACAATCAGCCGGTGGTCACCCCGACCTCTGACGGCCATGTGTTCCAGGACCGCACCGGTGGCACCGAGGCCAATTCGGTGTACGTCGACAACAAGGTCGACGTCGGCAACTGGACCATCACCCCCGGCATTCGCTTCGAGCACATCAGCACCGACTGGCATGACCGCGCCGTGCTCGACACCGCAGGCAAACGCGTGCCGGAGAAAAACCGCAGCATCGAAAGCAACGAACCGCTGCCGGCGCTGAGCGTGATGTATCACCTGTCGGACGCGTGGAAACTGTTCGCCAACTACGAAACTTCGTTCGGCAGCCTGCAGTATTTCCAGCTCGGCCAAGGCGGCTCGGGTGACCAGACCGCCAACGGCCTGGAACCTGAAAAAGCCAAGACCTACGAGATCGGCACGCGCTACAACGATGACGTGTGGGGCGGGGAAGTGACGTTGTTCTACATCGACTTCGATGACGAGTTGCAATACATCAGCAACGATGTCGGCTGGACCAACCTCGGCGCCACCAAGCACCAGGGCATCGAAGCATCGGTGCATTACGACATGGCCGCGCTTGATCCGCGCCTTGACGGGCTGACCGCCAACGCCGGTTTCACCTACACCCGCGCCACCTACGAAGGCGAGATTCCGGGCTTCAAGGGCCGTGATCTGCCATTCTATTCGCGGCAGGTGGCGACCGTGGGCTTGCGCTACGACGTCAACCGCTGGACCTACAACATCGACGGTTTCGCTCAATCGAAACAGCGCTCGCCGGGCACCGGGGTCAACGCCGATGGCAGCTTCAACGGCAATTACATCACCGAAGGCACGGCCGACGGGCAGTACGGCGACATCCCGGGGTACGTGACCTGGAACGTGCGCGGCGGGTATGACTTCGGGCCGCAGGTGTCGAACCTGAAGCTCGGCGCCGGGGTGAAAAATGTCTTCGACAAGCAGTATTTCACCCGTTCCAGCGACAACAATTCGGGGATGTATGTGGGCGCACCGCGCACGTTCTTTGTACAGGCCAGCGTCGGTTTTTGATGACGCCTGACCCTGTGGCGAGGGAGCTTGCTCCCGCTGGACTGCGCAGCAGGCCCGATTTTTTGGGGTCGCTTCGCAACCTGGCGGGAGCAAGCTCCCTCGCCACAATGATGGGGTTCAGACCTTGAGGACTTTGCCGCCGATGGCGACTGCCACCAACAGCACTGCCATCAACCCGAAAGCAAAACTCAGACTGCTGGCATGCGCAACAAAGCCGATCACCGCCGGCCCCGCCAGAATCCCCGCGTAACCCAGGGTGGTGATTGCCGGCACCGCGATGCTTTCCGGCATCACCGTCTGCTTGCCCACCGCCGTGTACAGCACCGGCACGATGTTCGAACAGCCGGCGCCGACCAGCGCATAACCCAGCAGCGCCGCTTCCCAGCTCGGGGCGAAGGTCGCCAGAAACAGACCTGCCGCCGCCAACAGCCCGCCGAACAGAATGACCCGCGTGGCGCCGACACTGCGCACGATCCGGTCACCCAGCAAGCGTCCGGCCGTCATGGTCAGGGCAAATGCGGCGTAACCCAAACCCGCATACGCCGTGTCGATCCCGCGTTCCTGCGCGAGGAACACCGCGCTCCAGTCCAGCGCCGCGCCTTCGGTGAGGAACACGATGAAGCACATCCCGCCGATGAACAGCACAATGCCGTGGGGAATGGCGAATGCCGGCCCGGAACTTTCACTGCCGTACGGCAACATGTGCGGCACCGCTTTGAACAGCGCACCGATCAACACCGCCACCACCACCAGCATCGCCGCCAGCGGCGTCAGCCCGAGGCCGAGCAGGGCACTGACACCCGCTGCGCCGACAATCCCGCCAAGGCTGAACAGGCCATGAAACCCCGACATCATATTTTTGCCGCTGGCCCGCTCGACAATCACCGCTTGCAGGTTCACGGTCGAGTCCACCGTGCCGAGCCCGGCGCCGAACATGAACAGCGCGGCGATCAGCGCCGGTATCGACGACACCGTCGCCAGCAACGGCAGCGCCGCGCAAATCAGCAGGGTGCCGCCGGTGGCGACTTTGCGGCAGCCGAAGCGCGTGGCGAGAATACCCGCCAGCGGCATCGCCAGAATCGAGCCGACTCCCAGGCACAACAGCAACAGGCCCAGCGTGCCTTCATCGAGTCCAGCCCGGGCCTTGGCGTACGGCACCAGTGGCGCCCACGCGGCAATGCCGAGGCCGGCGATGAAAAAGGCGATGCGCGTCGACATCTGTTGCAGGCGTCCGGGGACGAAGGCGTCTTGGGGGTTGAGGCTGGTCATATCGATCCTTGGCAAAAAACGTCGCGTCCCCCGAATGACAGTGATAGCGCGTCGAGGTTCGATCGCAGGTCTCGGGGCGGTGCAACCGACATCCTAACCTGTGGCAGCGAGCTTGCTCGCGAATGCGGTGGTTCAGGCAATGAATATGGCGACTGATACGCAGCCTTCGCGAGCAAGCTCGCTCCCACATTGGATGACCGGTGTTCACAACTGCCCGTTCTGTGCAGAACCCTGTGGGAGCGGGCTTGCCCGCGATTGCGGTGGTTCAGGCAATGAATATGACGGCTGACAAACCGCTTTCGCGAGCAGGCTCACTCCTACAGGGGATCGCGGTTTACAGTGATGGCTTCGACAAGGTGAGTGAGGCCGGTGATGACGCAGTTCTACGATGCGCGGGGCAATATTTACGGGGTGGTTTCGCCTGAGGCGCTTCGCGAGGCGGGGATCGATTTGCCGAACGATGCCGCGCAGTGTGCTGTGTCGAGACCGGCATGGAGTCGCGCAGCCATTGCGCTGTGCTGCGACTGGCCCGAAGGGCAGCGTCCAGCGGGGAGCAAATCGCATCGCAGCGATGGTCTGTTGATCGGACCGTTTCAGTCGGCGGCGCCATTTGATGTGTTGATCGTCAACACCGACGGCACCTTGGCCGAGCGCAGCGGCAATGGCCTGACGATCTTTTCCCAGTCGTTGCTGGAGCAGGGGCTGATGCCGGCGGAAGGGGTGGCGCTGCGAGTGCATCACGACAAGGGCGACGCAGTGGAAACTTCGGTGAAACCAGTTGCAGTCGATGGCGTTAACGGCTTCTGGCTGAATCTCGGTCAACCGGGCTTCGGTCCTTCAGCGGTGACCGCCCGGAATGTTGAAAGCCGCGAATTCAATGGTCATGAAGTGAGCCATGTAAAACCCTTGGCGCAGCTCGATCCTGCGTGGCAGCACAGCCAGTTCGTGCGCATCGGCAACCCGCATTGCGTGACCTTGCTCACCGACGTTGCCGCGTTGCCGAGCAACCCGCAAATGCGCGAATCGCCCTGGGCCGAAGGCCTGACCCGAATCGCCTACGCGATGCCGACGGGCGCCGGCCAGCCATGCCCGGCGGGCGTCAATCTGCAATGGGCCGCGCTTGAGTCAGCGCAGCGCATCGTCGCCCGCGTGTTCGAGCGTGGCGAAGGGCCGACGGCGTCTTCAGGCACCAGTGCCAGTGCGGTGGCCTGCGCAGCATGGGCGGTGGGTTGGGTGGCGAGCGGCGAAGTGCACGTCGTCATGCCGGGCGGGACGGCGCCGGTGTTGCTTGAAGAAGAGCAGGGCGAATTGGTGCGGGTCAGGCTGTTTGGTACGGCGCGATTGATCGGCTGAATCGGCTAACGCCTTCGCTGGCAAGCCAGCTCCCACAGAGTTATATGGTGAACACAAATCACGCGTTCACTGCTGAATACTGTGGGAGCTGGCTTGCCAGCGATGAGGCCATCAGCCTGACAACCATTTCAGATCTGTCCGCCGCTGAACTCCACCACCGGCATCTGCCGCTGCATCAGCACCTTGCCGCCACGAATCGAATACAGCGGCAGGCCCTGGCTGCGGATCACTTCGTAATCGCTGTCCGCCGACAGAATCAGCAGGTTCGCCGGACGCCCCTTTTCCAAACCATATCGCTCACCCAGGTGCATGGCTTTGGCGCTGTTGTCGGTGACCAGGTCCAGCGCGTTCTGCAGGTTGCGGTATCCGAGCATGTGGCAGATGTGCAACCCGGCTTCCAGCACGCGCAGGATGTTGCCGTTGCCCAGCGGATACCACGGATCGACGATCGAATCCTGGCCGAAACACACGTTCATCCCGGCTTCGAGCAATTCATTCACGCGGGTCACGCCACGGCGTTTCGGGAAGTTGTCGAAGCGCCCCTGCAGGTGAATGCTTTCGGTCGGGCACGAGACGAAACTGATCCCGGAATGCCCGAGCAGGCGGAACAGTTTGGCGCAGTAGGCGTTGTCGTAAGAGCCCATCGCCGTGGTGTGACTGGCGGTGACCCGCGCGCCCATGTCGCGGCTGCGCGCCTCTTCGGCGAGCACTTCGAGAAAGCGCGAGTGCGGGTCGTCGGTCTCGTCGCAATGCACATCCACCAGGCAGCCGGTGCGCTCGGCCAGATCCATCAGAAACTTCACCGAACTGACGCCCTGATCACGGGTGTACTCGAAATGTGGAATGCCGCCAACCACGTCGGCGCCCATGCGAATCGCTTCTTCCATCAGCTCGCGACCGTTGCGGAACGACTCGATGCCTTCCTGCGGGAACGCGACGATTTGCAGGTCGATCAGGTGCCGGGTTTCTTCGCGCACTTCGAGCATCGCCTTGAGTGCGGTGAGTTGCGGGTCGGTAACGTCGACGTGGGTGCGCACGTGCTGGATGCCGTGGGCGGCCAGGGCCTGAATGGTCTTTTTGGCGCGGGTTTTGGTGTCTTCTTCGGTGATGGTGACCTTGCGCTCGCCCCAGCACTCGATGCCTTCGAACAACGTGCCGCTCATGTTCCAGCGCGGTTCGCCAGCGGTGAGGGTGGCGTCGAGGTGGATGTGCGGCTCGACGAAGGGCGGCACCACCAGATTGCCGCCGGCGTCGAGGTCGCCGGGGTTGAGGGTCGGGGCTTCGGTCTGGCGGCCGATGCTGCGGATCAGGCCTTCTTCCAGGTGCAATTCGTGCAAACCTTCCTGGTTGCGCAGTCGGGCGTTGATGATGTGCATCAGGCGAATCCTTCTTATAGGTCTTGTAATGGCACGGTGGCGCGACGGGCGCCGAGCAGGCCGGTGACGATGACATACGTTAGCGCGGCGGCGGCAATCCCTACCAGCGGCGCGACCCACGGCGAGTGGAACGCAGCGAGCGTACCGACCGCGTAAGCCCCCAGCCCCGGCCAGTTGAACGCCGGCAGCCGTGCGTCGGCCAGACGCGGATAACGCCCACGCCAGCGGAAGAAAAAGTCGGCCATGATCACCCCGCCAATCGGCGGAATCACCGTGCCCAGCAGAATCAGGTACGGCACCAGCATGTCGTACATGCCCAGCAGGGCGAGCAGGGTGCCGATCACTGCGCCGGCCAGGGTCACGGTCTTGCGCCGCCCGGTGCGCAGCAGGTTGCAGCCGGCGACGGCGAAGTTATAGATAGTGTTGTCCTGGGTGCTCCAGATATTCAGCAACAGCATGGCCATCGCGGCCATGGCGAAACCTTGCAGCAGCAACACTTCAACCACGTCGGGCTGCTGATAGACGATCGCACCGTAGGCGCCGATCAGCACCATCAGGCCATTGCCGATGAAAAATCCGATCAGGCTGGCCAACACGGCAACCCGTGCCGAGCGTGAGAAGCGGGTCCAGTTGGTCGCCTGGGTCGCGCCGCTGACGAAGGTGCCGAACACCAGCGTGATCGCGGTCGACCAGTCCAGCGAACCCGTCGGCACCACGCTGAGCAAACCATCGAGGCCACCGACTTTTACCGTCGCGACCCACATCGACAGCATCAGCAGCAACATCATCGCCGGCACCGCGATGTACGACAGAATCTCCAGGCCGCGATACCCGACATACGCCGTGGCGCAGAACACCAGGCCGAACAGCACCATCAAACCGAGCACGGTGCCCTCATTCAGATCGAAGTATTTGCCGAGCACCACGGCGGCGGTCGCAGTACCCCAGGCATACCAGCCGATCTGGGTGAAACCGAGGATCAGGTCGCTGAGCTTGCTGCCGACTTCACCAAAACAGAAACGCCCCATCAGCACCGAATTAAGCCCGCTCTTGAAGGCGATATAACCCAGCCCCGCCGCATACAGCCCGAGCAGCAGGTTGCCGACGACGATCACCGCCATCATCTCGGCAAAACTGAACGCCACACCGAGCTTGCCGCCGGCGAACATGGTTGCGGTGAAAAACGTGAAACCGAGCAACACCATGGCGGTTGAGGCCAGACCTTTGCGGGCATGCATCGGCACTTCGCTGAGCGGGTAGTCGTTGCCGGGGTCGTTCTGCGTCATGGGGCGTTCCTTGCTGAAGAGGGGGGGACGCGGGGTGGGTTGCAGTGGTCGTGCCAAATGCTGGTTGGCGCGGGTTATGTATAGACGAGGCGCATGGATTGGCGCGAAAGCGGTGCAACTGAATGCACCCGAGCCCCATGTAGGAGCTGCCGCAGGCTGCGATCTTTTGATTTTGATTTTAAAAAACAAGATCAAAAGATCGTCCGAACGCGGCCCGAGCCTGCGGCAGCTCCTACAGGGGGATTTATGTGGGTCAGAGAAATCTGAGCAGGGCAGCAACGATGGCTTCCGGGGCGTCTTCCTGGACGAGGTGGCCGGCGTTGGCGATTGGGTGAAATTGCGAACCGGGAATCATCTTGTGCAACGCCCGGCCGCGCTCGATGGGAATCCACTGGTCGGCTTCCCCCCAGAGAATCTGCACCGGGCAGCGGATAGACGGGTACAGCGGTTCGGCCTCGCGGGTGTAACGCTCGTCCATCTGCGCGATCTGCCGATAGAACGCCGCTTGCCCCGGATCGCCGAGCCACGGTTGCACGTAGGGCGCCAGTTCATCATCGGGGATGTCGCGGTGAATCGCCCCGCGAATGTAGGTCGGGACGATGGCGCGCTGAATGTAATCCGGCAGACCGTTGAACGCCGCTTGATGCTGGCGCACATGCTGCACGAACGGCGATCCCCATGGCGTCAGCGCCACGGGATCGATCAGCGTCAGGCTGCGGTAGTCCTTGCCATTGAGCAAATGCGTGCGCAACGCGGTGGCGCCGCCGAAGTCATGGGCGACCACGTCCGGGCGCTGGATGTTCCAGTGATCGAGCAGCTGCGCGAGCAGTTGATTCTGCACGCCGAGGGAGACATCGGCATCCGGTTGTGCGGAGCGCCCGTAACCCAGCAGGTCGAAATAATGCACGCGGTGGCTGGCAAAGAAATACGGCGCGATCCGGTGCCACACATAGGATGAAAACGGTGTGCCATGCACCAACACCAGTGGCGGGCCGTCACCGCGCACAGCGTGGCGCACCGGGTGCCCGTTGAACTCGAAGACCTGATCCAGCAGCCAGTCCGTCATGGGCCTGTCCTCTTGGCGGGTTTGAGCCAAAAAGCATAGACATAAAAAAACAGCCGTGAAGGCTGTTAACGCAGATCCCCTCTGTAGGAGCTGCCGCAGGCTGCGATCTTTTGATCTTGATCTTTAAAAACAAGATCAAAAGATCGCAGCCTTCGGCAGCTCCTACACAGGGATTTGTTTGGATCATTCACCGCGATAGATGCAACCGCTGGTGCAGGTCTCGTGAATGCGGATCGCGCTGAGTTCCGGCAGCAGTGGCTTCAGTTCATTCCAGATGAATTTGGCCAGCACTTCGCTGGTCGGGTTTTCCAGGCCGGGAATGTCGTTCAGGTAGTTGTGGTCCAGACGCTCGTACAGCGGCTTGAAAATCGCTTTGATCTCAGAAAAATCACGGATCCAGCCGGTGTGCGGATCGAGGTCGCCGCTCAAATGAATCGCCACTTTGAACGAGTGACCGTGCAGACGCCCGCACTTGTGGCCGTCCGGTACGTGCGGCAGGCGGTGGGCGGATTCGAATGTAAATTCCTTGAAGATTTCCACAGTATTTTCGGCTCTGTTCAGGTGGCGTTCGCCGCAGCGATTCGGGCAGGCGGCGAGTTTACCAGCTTGTGTTTGGCGATGCGGGAAAACACTGACTAAAGGGTCAGCAAGCGTTCGGCGAGGCGACCGTTGGTGGTCAACTCGAGAAACTCGTCGCCCAGCCGGCGGCTTTCGTCCATCGCCGCATGCCAGTACTTTTGGCGGCTCGGCGCATCGCCCATGAAGCGCTTGAAGTCGTTACGGTCGGGGAGTTTGCCGTAGGGCAGGCGCGCCAGATATTCCTTCGAAGGCGCGAGCAACAGCACGTCCTGCAAACGCTCCACCGAGGCGCGGCGCCACGGCAGGGTCTTGTCGAACCAGCCGGGGATCACCCGGTCGGTGAAGTGCGGATAAAGCACGATGCCGTCGCCGCTGTAGGGCAGATCGAGGTGATAGTCGAGCAGCCCGCCATCGCGGAACGTGCCGGCCCCGGCGCCCGGCAGGTCGCGCACGCCTTCCATGACCATCGGAATCGACCCCGAGGCCAGCAGCGCCTGACGCAGGTTGCCGGCATTGAGGGCGACGAAGCGCGACGGAAAGTCATTCAGCGCATTCAACGGCGGGGCGAGGCGCGGGTCGTGAATGATCAGCCGTTCGAAGTGCCGCGACAGCCGTGCGCGACCGCGCAGGTTATCGGCAATCACCGAACCCAGCGCCAGGCCGAGGCGGCCACGATGGTCGTCGGCCAGGCGTCCGTGGCTTTTGACCACCATGATGTTCAAGCGGTAATCGGCGTTGTTGAGGATGCTGGCGTCGCGGCCGTCGAGCAGGTCATTGAGCATGCGCTGCGAGCTCTGGCTGATCTCGGTCATGGTCACGCCTTTGTTGAAATTCTGCTCGGCGTACAACTGACCGAGGCGGCGGATGCCTTCGGCGGCGTCCGGCAGGCAAGCACTGGCGAAGCGCCAGGAACCGACCGACGCGCCGATCAGCGAGCGCTCACGCGGCGCGCTCGGCAGCCATTCACCGAACAACGCCAGGTCCAGCCCTTGAATCCCCAAAGCCTTCGGCCCGCCGGCGGCACCGGGAAGGGTGCCGACGTCAGCGGCGTTCAGGCCCTGGGCACGAATGCGCGCCATGGCCCGTGGGCCGGCCTTGAGGGTGAGGGCGGAGAACTTGATGTGGATGGCGGTCATACCGGTCTCGATCGTTAGCAAGCGAACAATTATAAGCACATGTTACCGAACTCTGTAGGAGCTGCCGCAGGCTCGGGCCGCGTTCGGACGATCTTTTGATTTTTAAAGGCAAGATCAAAAGATCGCAGCCTGCGGCAGCTCCTACAGGGCAATGATGGCAATTCAGTTTCAGTTAAGTTGCTCCCGCTAAGGTGCCCACCGTAGCTGCACATAAAAATACGGAGACACCCATGAAAACCCTGACTGCCCTGTCCATTGCCTCGATCATCGGCCTGACCGCCAGCCTCGCCCACGCTCGCGATCTTGGCCCCGATGAAGCCCTGCGCCTGCGCGACGCTGGTACTATCGTCTCCTTCGAGAAGCTCAACGCCACGGCGCTGGCCAGACATCCGGGCTCGACCATCACCGATACCGAGCTGGAAGAGCAGTACGGCAAGTACGTCTACCAGGTCGAAATGCGTGATCCGCAGGGGCTGGAGTGGGATCTGGAATTAGACGCGGTCACTGGGCAGGTTCTCAAGGATCATCAGGATACGTAATGAAGGTTAATGTTCGCGCCACCAGCCGCACGGCGTTGGCGCTTGTGATTGTCTGCTCGGCGGCGATGGCCCGCGATCTCGATCAGGACGAGGCATTGAAGCTGCGTCAGCAGGGGGTGATCCTGCCGCTGGAGCAGGTGCTGCAACAGGCGCTGGATCGCTATCCGGGGGCCAAACTGCTGGAGGTCGAGCTGGAGGAAAAGCACGACGTCTATGTTTACGAAGTCGAACTGCTGACGGTCGAGGGCGTGGCGCGCGAGCTGCACCTGAAGGCCGACAGCGGCGAACTGCTCAAAGACAAGGAAGATTGACCGATGCGTTTGCTTCTGGTGGAAGACCACGTGCCGCTGGCTGACGAACTGATCGCCAGCCTGCAGCGCCAAGGCTACGCGGTGGACTGGCTGGCGGACGGCCGCGATGCGGTCTATCAGGGCAGCAGCGAGCCGTATGACCTGATCATTCTCGACCTCGGTCTGCCCGGCGTTCCCGGACTGGAGGTGCTGGCGCAATGGCGCGCCGGTGGCCTGTCGACCCCGGTGCTGATCCTCACCGCTCGCGATTCCTGGGCCGAGCGCATCGAAGGCCTGAAGGCTGGCGCCGACGATTACCTGACCAAACCGTTCCACCCCGAAGAGCTGCACCTGCGGGTGCAGTCGTTGCTGCGCCGCTCCAAGGGCCAGGCCAATCAGCCGACGCTCAAGGCCGCCGGTCTGCATCTGGATGAAGGTCGCCAGTGCGTGATTCGCGACGGCAGCGAGATTCAGCTGACCGCCGCCGAATTCCGCCTGCTGCGCTATTTCATGCTGCACCCGGAACAGATCCTGTCGAAAACCCACCTCGCCGAGCACCTCTACGACGGCGAGACCGAGCGTGATTCCAACGTCCTCGAAGTTCACGTCAACCACCTGCGGCGCAAACTCGGCAAAGCGGTGATCGAAACCCGTCGCGGCCAGGGTTACCTGTTCGGCGGGCAAGCTTCGTGAGGTCGATCCAGCGCCGCTTGAGCCTCGGGTTGATCAGCGTGATGGTGATCGTCGGCCTGGTGCTGGCGCAAACCAGTCTGTGGTTGTTCGAAGTCGGTTTGCAGCGTTATCTCGAAGCGGGCCTGCGCAACGACAGTGAAAGCCTGCTGGTGGCGCTGGTGCGTGGCCCGCAAGGGTTGCAGCTGGACGAGCGGCACTTGTCGCCGGCCTATCAGCGACCGTTTTCCGGGCATTACTTCCGCATCGATTTTGCCGACAGCCACTGGCGCTCGCGTTCGCTGTGGGATCAGGATCTGCCACTGCTGGAGCACCCGGGTCTGCACAGCAACCTGCAACTGGGGCCGGACGGTCAGCAGTTGCTGGTATTGCGCTCGGACTATCGACGTCTGGGGCAATCTATCTCGATCAGCGTCGCCCAGGATTACACTCCGGTGCGCGAGAGTTTCCAGCGCATGCGCCAGATCGGCCTCGGGCTGGGCCTGGCCGGTTTGCTGCTGATTCTGCTGCTGCAACGGCTGACGGTGCGGCGCGCGTTGAAGCCGCTGGAACGCGCGCGCGAGCAGATCGCCCAGTTGCAGCAGGGCCAGCGTTCGCAACTGGACGATCAGGTGCCGGTGGAACTGGAGCCGCTGGTGGCGCAGATCAACCATTTGCTGGCGCACACCGAAGACAGCCTCAAGCGTTCACGCAATGCGCTGGGCAATCTGGGGCATGCGCTGAAAACGCCGTTGGCGGTGCTACTGAGTCTGGCGTCGAGCGAGAAACTCGATGCCCACCCGGAGCTGCGCCGAATCCTCAAGGAGCAACTGGAACAGGTGCAACAGCGGCTCAATCGTGAGCTCAATCGCGCACGGTTATCCGGTGATGCGCTGCCGGGTGCGCTGTTTGATTGCGATGCGGAACTGCCGGGATTGCTGGCAACGCTGAACATGATCCACGGCGAGCATCTGGCACTGAGCTACGTCGCGCCGCCGGGGCTGCAACTGCCGTGGGATCGCGAGGACTTGCTGGAGCTGCTCGGCAACCTGCTGGACAACGCCTGCAAATGGGCGGATGCCGAGGTGCGCCTGAGTGTGATCGAGCGAACGGACGGCTTCGCCCTGAGCGTTGAAGATGACGGCCCGGGAATTCCTGAAGAGCAACGCACTCAGGTGTTCAGCCGTGGCACGCGGCTCGATGAGCAGACTGACGGGCATGGCCTGGGACTGGGGATCGTGCGCGATATCGTCGAGACGTGGGGTGGGTTGCTGGTGCTGGGCGAGAGCGAGTGGGGCGGGTTGAAGGTGGTGATCGAATTGCCAAAACGCTGATCTCCCCAACACCATAAATCCCCTGTGGGAGCGAGCAAGCTCGCTCCCACATTGAAGTCCAGTTGGATTCAAGTCCGAGTCAGACCCGGAACTGATCCATCAGACTCTGCTGCTGATTCGCCAGGCTGTTCAGCGACTGGCTCACCCGCGCCGATTCATTGGCCTGTCCGGACAGCGATTCGGTCACATCACGAATGGTTGCCACGTTGTTGTTGATCTCCTCGGCCACCGCGCTCTGTTCTTCCGCCGCGCTGGCGATCTGCAGGTTCATGTCGCTGATCACCGTCACTGCATCGCCGATCTGGCGCAGTGCGGTCACTGCTTGCCCGACCTGCTCGACACTGCCCTGCGCCTGACGATGGCTGTTGCCCATCGAACCGACCACATCCTGGGTGCCGGTCTGCAGTTGCTCGATGACCTGACGGGTTTCTTCCACCGACTCTTGGGTGCGGCGGGCAAGGTTGCGCACTTCGTCGGCGACCACGGCAAAACCACGCCCGGCTTCACCGGCACGCGCCGCTTCGATCGCCGCGTTGAGGGCCAGCAGGTTGGTCTGTTCGGCGATGGCGCGGATGGTTTCCAGCACGGTGCCGATCTTCTCGCTGTTGGCGGCCAGGCCTTCGACTTGAACCATCGCCGCGCTCATGTCGGCGGCGAGGGTGTCGATGCTCGCGGTGGTGCGGTCGATCACGGTCAGGCCCTGACGGGTGGCGCGGTCGGCGTCCTTGGCCGCTTCGGCGGCTTGCGCGGCGCTGCGTGCGACGTCCTGCGCGGTGGCGCTCATTTCGTGAGAGGCGGTGGCGACCTGATCGACCTGACGGTATTGCTGCTCCATGCCGGCGCTGGTCTGGGTGGCGATGGCCGAGGACTGGTCGGCGGTGTTGCGCGCGTCCTGCACCGAGCGTTTCACTTCGGCGATGATCGGCTGCAGCTTGTCGAGGAACTTGTTGAACCAGCCGGCCAGTTGACCGAGTTCATCCTGCTTGTCATACGCCAGACGGCGGGTCAGATCGCCTTCGCCGCTGGCAATGTCTTCGAGCATATGCGCGACGCCGAGGATCGGTTTGGTCACGCTGCGCGCCATCAGCCACACCAGCAGCAGGCCGACCAGCGCCGCGAGCACGCCGAGGCTCAGTTCGATCAATGTGCCCGAGTTGTTGCTCGCATCCAGTTGCTGCTTGAGCGCTTCGGCGCGGCTGACCAGCACCTTTTCCGGTACGTCGAGCAACACGGCCCACGACGGCCCGCCGGGGATCGGCTGGAACGGCGACAGCACTTTCAACTGGCCGTTGCTGTGCAGGCTGCTGACGCTGCTGCTGGCCGCAAGTTGGCGCAACAGTTCAGCGCCACTGACGGTGTCCACGGCATCCAGGCGCTTGCTCAGTTTGCTCGCATCCGGGCTATAACCGGCGAGCAGGCCGGTGGGGCTGATGATGCTCACGGCGGTCTGGCCGTCGTAGAGTTTTTTGCTCGCGCCCTGGCTGATCGCCTGCAGGCTGTTGAGATTGATGTCCACCGACAGCGAGGCGATGACTTTGCCGTTGACCATCAACGGGAAGACGATGCTGGTCATCAGCACGTTCTGA
Source organism: Pseudomonas sp. NPDC088414 (assembly GCF_044753325.1). NCBI lineage: Bacteria > Pseudomonadati > Pseudomonadota > Gammaproteobacteria > Pseudomonadales > Pseudomonadaceae > Pseudomonas > Pseudomonas sp. NPDC088414. The sequence continues at coordinate 108,189 of NZ_JBIVMY010000002.1, forward strand.
CCGTCGATCACATAGAAGTACGGTTCGATCACGCACGGTTTGAGCGTGGTGCGCGGGCAGGTGAACCAGGCGTTGGCGGCCTGACCGCTGGGGCCGGTGCTGGTGTCGGCCATGTCGCTTTCCGGCAGGGCCATCGAGGTGACTTTGCCCGGAGTCGGCTGCGACCAGTACAGGGCAAAACGGCCCTTGTCGTTGCTGCCGAGTTCAGCCTGACCGGCGAACAGTTCATCCTTGCCATCCAAGGCGTTGGCTTCGAACACCAGCGACAGACCGAGCAGATCCGGGTTGGCCTGCAGGGCGGACTTGACCTGGCGGGTCATGTCTTCACGCAGGTCGAAGGCGTCGAGGAAGCGCTTCTCGGCCTGTTCGCGCAGGAACAGCACCTGCCGCGAGAAACCGTGACCGTATTGATAGGCGTCCATGAACTGCTGGCGAATCCCGGCAGCCTGCACCTCACCTTGCGATTCAATGCGCGCCTGGGCCGACTCGGTCAGCATCTCCATGCTCGAAGCTTTCACCAGCTCGGAGCTGTGCCCCATGCGGTACAGCGAAAGACCCACCAGCAGGGTCACGATGCCCGCCAGGCACAGGCCGGCGAGCAGGGTGATTTTCCATTGAATGGAAAGTTGTCTGAGCGACATGGAGACGTCCTTATTCGATAAATATCTGAGACTTTGCACTGTAACGGCCGCGTTTCGGCTTTCTTTATTGTTCAAGCGCAATATGACCGATTGCCGCAGCCGAGTGACATTTAGATCCCTGTGGCGAGGGAGCTTGCTCCCGCTGGGGTGCGTAGCGCCCCCAAATCCTGCTAATGCGGTCATTCAGGGCATAACGCGTCTACCGGGTTTGCGACTGCTGCGCAGCCGAGCGGGAGCAAGCTCCCTCGCCACAGGGATCTCCTGCGCACCACCGGGTTGTGCACTGGCAGTTACATTTCAGTTCAGCCGCTCGCTTTGACACCGCCGCCACTCTGCGGCACAGTGCGCGCCCTTCTAATAAGACCCTCTTTGCAAATCCGCCGGTTAACCGTTGGCGGACTCATCCTGTCTGGCGGTGATGATTTCATCGCAGTGTTTTTGAGGTAGTGAAATGAATGCAGTGATTGCTGCGGTCGGCGTCATGCTGATCCTCAGCCTGTCCCGCGTGCACGTGGTGATCGCCCTGATCGTCGGTGCACTGGTCGGCGGCCTGACCGGTGGTCTGGGCATCGACGCCACGCTCAAGGCGTTCAACAGCGGCCTGGGTGGTGGGGCCACGGTGGCGTTGTCCTACGCGTTGCTCGGCGCTTTCGCCGTGGCGATTGCCAAGTCCGGCCTGGCCCATGCGCTGGCCGACAAGGCTCTGGCGATGGTTGACCGCCAGCATTCGAGCGGCGGCGGCAGCGTCAAATGGCTGCTGATCGGTCTGCTGTGGGTGGTGGCGATTGCCTCGCAGAACATTCTGCCGATCCACATTGCGTTCATTCCGCTGCTGGTGCCGCCGCTGCTTTATGTACTGACCAAGTTGCAGCTGGATCGGCGGCTGATCGCCTGCGTCATGACCTTCGGCCTGATCACCCCGTACATGGTGTTCCCGGTGGGTTTCGGCAACATCTTCCTCAATCAGATTCTGCTGGCCAACGTCAGCAAGGCCGGGGTCGATATCAGCCAGATCAACGTCATGCACGCCATGGCGATTCCGGCGCTGGGCATGGTCTTCGGCCTGTTGCTGGCGGTGTTTTTCAGCTATCGCAAGAAGCGCGTTTACGATCTGCAGAAGATCGAACAGGTCGAGCAGGTCAGCGTGGCGTACAACCCGAAGACCATCGGCATTGCCGGTCTGGCGATTGCCGCCGCGTTCATCATTCAGTTGCTATTGGACTCGATGATTATCGGCGCACTGGCCGGGTTCCTGATTTTCTCGGCCTCGGGCATCGTCAAATGGCGTGAGACCGACGACCTGTTCACTGAAGGCATGAAGATGATGGCGATGATCGGCTTCATCATGATCTCCGCCTCGGGTTTCGCCGAAGTGCTCAAGGCCACCGGCGAAGTGCGCTCGCTGGTGGAAAGCGCGGCGGCGTGGATCGATCACAGCCAGGCGATCGGCGCGTTGTTGATGCTGCTGGTGGGCCTGATGGTGACCATCGGTATCGGCTCGTCGTTCTCCACGGTGCCGATTCTGGCGGCGATTTTCGTACCGCTGTGCGTGCAACTGGGCTTCAGCCCGATGGCCATCGTGTGCATCGTCGGCACTGCCGGGGCGCTGGGCGACACCGGCTCGCCGGCCTCCGACTCGACGCTGGGCCCGACCTCCGGGCTGAACGTCGATGGCCAGCACCACCACATCTGGGACACCGTGGTGCCGACCTTCCTGCACTACAACTTGCCGCTGCTGGCGTTCGGCTGGGTGGCGGCGATGGTCCTCTGATCACCACATACCCCTTGTAGGAGTGAGCCTGCTCGCGATAGCGATGTATCAGTCGACAGATGTAGTGGCTGATACACCGCTATCGCGAGCAGGCTCACTCCTACAGGGGATGGGGTCAAGTCGAAGCTCAACTTTTGCTATTGCGTGCCGTTAACGCCTTTAACCACGCCAATAAAACCAAAAGAGTGAGCCCCCCAATGCGCTTGAGTCTCAAGGCCAAAGTCCTGTCCCTTGCCGTCCTGCCGGTGCTGCTCTTTGCGCTGGTCATCAGCCTGACCACGCTGTTTATCCTCCAGCAACAGGCGCACACCGAGGTCGAACAGACCCGCGAGCGCCTGCTCGCCGACGCCAAGGCCACGTTGCAAAGTTACGTCGCCGTGGCCATGACCACGATCAAGCCGCTGTACGACGCAGCCGCCCCCGGTGACAACGTGGCGCGGGCGCAGGCGATCAAGCTGCTGTCGGGCATCCGCTACGGCAAGGACGGCTACTTCTTCGGCTACGACTCCGAGACCGTGCGCCTGTTCAAGGCCAACGACCCCGAAGGCGTGGGCAAAAGCTTCAAGGACAACCGCGACCCCAATGGCGTCTACGTCAACCTCGGCCTGGTGAAAGTGGCGAAGGACGGCACCCACTATCTGCAATACAGCTCGCCGTTGCCGGGCAACGCCAGCGTGCTGGTGCCGAAACTCGGCTACACCGAATACCTGGCGAAGTGGGACATGGCGGTCGGGACCTCGGTCAACCTCGACGGTATCGAAGCGCAAGTCGCGGTGGTCGAGGCGCAAGTTCAGGAGCGCATGCAAGGCGTGATCCTCAGCATTGTCGGCGTGGCGCTGGTGGTGTTGCTGGTGATTGCCATCGCCGGGATGCTGCTGGCCAACACCATTCTGCGCCCGCTCAATCTGATGAAAGCCAACCTCGACGACATCGCGGCGGGCGAGGGCGATCTGACACGCCGGTTGAACATCACCAGCCAGGACGAACTCGGCGAACTGGCCGGCTCGTTCAACCGCTTCGTCGACAGGATCCACGGCCTGGTGCGGCAGATCACCGAGATGACCACGCAACTGACTGGCCTGGTGAATCAGGTCTCGGATCAGGCCCAGCGCTCCGACCAGGCCATGGAGCGTCAGCGCCACGAGACCGATCAGGTCGCCACCGCGATCAATGAGATGTCCGCCGCCGCTCAGGAAGTCGCCAAGAGCGCGCAGAACGCCGCGGTCGCCGCGCAGCAGACCGACGAGGAAGGCCAGAGCGCCAAGCGCGTGGTGGCCGGCAGCATCAAACAGATTCATGCGCTGGTGGATGACATTCGCAGCAGCGGCGTGTCGCTCGACAGCCTGCAACAGGATGTGTCGTCGATTGTCGGCGTGCTCGGGGTGATTCGTTCGATTGCCGAGCAGACCAACCTGCTGGCGCTCAACGCGGCGATTGAAGCGGCGCGTGCCGGGGAGGCCGGGCGCGGCTTTGCGGTGGTGGCGGACGAAGTGCGCGCGCTGGCCAGCCGTACGCAGATCAGCACCCAGGAAATTCAAGGGATGATCGATCGCCTGCAGGCCGGCACACAGTCGGCGGTCGAGGCGATGCGCCGCTCTAGCGAAGCGGGCGATGGCACCTCGGCGCAGGCCAATCAGGCCGGCGCGTCGCTGGATGCCATGGCTGACCTGATTGCCACGATCAACTCGATGAACGCGCAGATCGCCAGTGCTGCCGAGGAACAAACGGCGGTGGCCGAAGAGATCAACCGCAGCGTGCATCAGATTGCGGTGGCGGTGGACAGCGTGGCGGATGAGACGCAACTGGGGGCGCAGACTTCGCGCAGTCTGGCAGAGCTTGGGCAGCGGTTGGGCAAGCTGGTGGGCCAGTTCCGCATCTGATAATTGAGTGAATCCTCAAGCGGGCCCTCACCCTAGCCCTCTCCCGGAGGGAGAGGGGACTGACCGCAGCGTCTCGCGTCATACATCGACCTGAAAAAACCAGTCGATTCTGGATTCAAAGCCGATCGTTCACGTCAGCGTATCTCTTGACTATCCCCCGATCAGTCCCCTCTCCCTCCGGGAGAGGGCTAGGGTGAGGGGCTTTTGATTTTCAGCTTCAAGGTCTGTCCCAGTACGGCACTTCACCAAAGCACTCGACAAAGAAATCAATCACCGTCCGCACCTTCACCGACAACCGCCGGCTCCCCGGCCACAGCACCGCGATCTGCTGCGGTTCCAGGCTGTTGGACACCTGATACTCGCGCAACACCGGCACCAGCGTGCCTTCGCGCACCGCCTCACCAATCAGCCAGGACGGAAACATCACCAGCCCCAGGCCTTGCTCGGCGGCCTGGGTGAGGGTGTCGGCGTGGTTGCCGGTGATCGGGCCTTTGACCGAGTAAGGCGTCCAGTCACCCTGGCCCTGGCGGAAAAACCAGCGCTGCTGGCCAGTCGCGCCCTTGTAGGCCAGGCACTGGTGCTGCGCCAGATCCTGCGGGTGTTGCGGAGTACCGTGGCGCTCGAGATAGGCCGGGCTGGCGGCGACCTGAAAGCGATGCGGCGCCAGAATCCGCGCCTGCATGCTCGAGTCGTGCAGCGGGCCGATGCGAAACAGCAGGTCGGCGCCTTCCTGCAACGGGTCGACGTAATGGTCGGTCTGCTGGATGTCCAGTTGCAGCTGCGGATAGCGCGCGCGCAACTGACCGAGCCACGGCGTCAGATGCCTTTGACCGAATACCACCGGCGCGTTGATCCGCACCAGCCCGGTGGGTTCGCTTTGCTGTTCCTGCAACGCCTGCTCGGCTTCCTCCAGTTGCACCAGCACCAGCCGCGCGTGGTGGCCGAGCATGCGTCCGGCCTCGGTCGGCGTCACGGCGCGGGTGTGGCGGTAGAGCAATTGCTGGTTCAGCGCCTGCTCCATCAACTGAATCTGCCGCGAGATCGAAGAGGGCGCCACGCCCTCGCGGCGGGCGACTTCGGAAAAACTGCCGTGGTCGAGCACCGCCACAAACAGCCTGAGTGCCTTGAATCCCAGTTCATTGAGCCCGTGCATGAATCATCCTGCTGTGCGAGTTGCGCAAAAGTGTTGTCTGAATGCTCCCATTTATCGCACAGCGGCGCCAGCCGATAATCCGCGCCATCGTTTACTTGCGTGGAATCTTGATATGCAGACGTTGGATGAAGTGAGTGGGGCGGCGCCGGTCAGCAAGCCGGGGTTGCGCCTGTTGTTGCTGCCGCTGGTGATTCTGGCCGGCATGGGCCTGTCGGTGGAGGCCGGGTTGCTGGGGCCGTTGGGGGAGCAGGTCGGGCATCTGTGGGCGACTTTGAGCATTTTCGGCGTAGGTTCGGCGATTCTGTTTTTGCTGCTGTTGTTCGCCGGCCCGCAGAAAGGCCCGGCGCTGACCGATCTGCCGCGCTGGCAATTGATCGGCGGGTTTCTGGGGCCGATGTACGTGGTGGTGCTGACCCTGGCGACGCCGCATATCGGGATCGCGATGACGATGATCGCGATTTTGTCCGGGCAGGTCGGCAAGAGTGTGCTGATCGACCATTTCGGCTGGTTCGGCGCGACGCGCAAGAAGGTCAATGCCGAGCGGTGGCTGGCATTGGTGTTGATTGTGGTGGCATTGGTTCTGATTGCGCGGGGTTGAGAATATGAGTCTGGTTATTTTGTTGGCTGTGGTGGTGTTGGCGGGCGCAGTGTTGAGTGTGCAGGCGGCCATCAATGGACGCCTCGGTGAAACGGTCGGGGTGTTGCGCAGCAGTCTGCTGACGTTTTTCGTCGGGGCGGTGGTCACCGGGTTGTTGATTGTGTTTTTTGAGCCGGCGCATGCGGTGAGTTTGCTTGATGTGCCGAAGTGGCAGGTCTGTGGGGCGCTGTTTGGGGTGGTTTACATGATGGTCATGGTTGGCGCGGTGCCTGTTGTGGGGACTGCGGTGGCGACTGTTGCGGTGATTGTTGGTCAACTTGGGATGGGGATGTTGATCGATAATTTTGGCTGGTTGGGGAATCCGGCGATCGAGCTTTCGTCTTCTCGGGTGTTGGCGATGGTGTGTCTGGGGTTGGCTTTGGTTTTTATGTATCGGAGTAGTGTTCGTCGCTCTGATTGAGTTTTGGGTGTAGATCCGTTTTTTGGGTGAAGGCTGATTAGGGTTCCGCCCTTACGGCGGGTCACTTTTGGCAAACGCCCCAAAAGTAACCAAAAGGGCTTTACCCTGACGTTCGGCCCTCGCCTAGGCTCGGGTTCCTTCGCTCCGGGATTCATCCGGGGGGCAGCGCCTACGGTTTGCTTCGCTGCACCTCCTCTCGCTGTGTTTGGCTGCGCCAAACGGTCGCTGCGCTCCCACCCCCGGATGAATCCCTCCACTCAGCCTGCCGACGGGCCCTGAGATCAAAAGCTTTACTCGAGCTAACGCTCATTGTGTTGAGTGGGGCGGCTTCGCCGCATGGGGTGCACGCTCTCTAAATTGTAGGAGCCAGCCTGCTGGCGATGGCGGCCTGACAGCCGACCAATCTCTTGCGGATGCACCCGGCCCAACTGTGGGAGCGGGCTTGCTCGCGAAGGCGGCCTGTCAGCCGACCAATCTCCAACTGAATACACCCAATCCCATGTAGGAACTGCCGAAGGCTGTGATCTTTTGATCCGCTTTGGCTTTGGCTTTGGCTTTGGCTTTGGCTTTTGATGTGGCTTTTGATCTTCAGCCCCTTCGGCAGGCCGAGCGTAGGTGTCCATCCGGGGGTAGGCGCGCAGCGCCATGCGGCGCAGCCGCATACATCGAGAGGAGGTGCAGCGAAGCAAACCGTAGGCGATGCCCCCGGATGGACACCGTAGCGAGGGAACACTGAGCCTCAGCGAAGTGCCGTACGCCGGGGGCAAAGCGTTTTGGTTCCTTTTTGGCGTTTGAAAAAGGGACTCGCTGTAAGAGCGAAACCGCCAGCGGCAGCACCCGCAGAAACGGATATTCACCCAATATCGCCAGCAGGCACCCAATCCCCCCAAAAAAACCAGATCAAAAGATCGCAGCCTGCGGCAGCTCCTACACTGGTATTTACGGCTTATCCCAAAGCCCAGACAACCACCACAAAAGGAGTCTGCCCCATGCCCGATAGAAAATGCGATTGCCCCAACTGCAAATGCACCATCAAAGAAGGCGACCACTCTTACGCCGTACACGGCAAACACTATTGCTGTGAAGCCTGCGCGCACCACCACAAGGACGGTGCGGAGTGTTCAAGCAAAGGCTGCCATTGCGCCCACCCCAAATAACCGCGCGCATAAAAAAGTGGAGCCTAATCAGGCTCCACTTGCAGTTTCAGGCTTTCATCATCCAGCCGTTCGGTATGGCGGACCGTGCCTTGCAGTCGTCGACCGTCAACCCGCACCACCACGGTTTTCGCCTGGTCGAGGTCTTCCGGTAACGGCGCCGGCACGCGCAGGGCAAAGCTATAGGGGTCGCCTTCGACAGCCTCAAGACCCACCCGACAGTCCACGCTTTTGGTGATACGTCCGAACAGGGTGTCCAGTCCGTAATCCAGATGCGCCGGGCTGAAGATGCTGGTCATTGTGTATGCCCCCAAAGAGTCCCCATCGTCTGACGAGATTCTAGCTCGCCGGTCGCCATGTGACATTTTCCACGCCGAATTTCTCCGCCATCGGTTTGCTGGTCTTTTGCACTTTTTCCCGGCCAAACCGCGGGATGCGACCCACGCCGGCGTCGCAACTTGCCCAGTGCCACGCCTCGGCATTGTCCATCTTGTCCGAGCGGATAATGAACGACTTAGGCGTGCCGTGAAGGGTGTAATCGATGACAAACAGTTTTGCGTTGTTCATAAAGCCCGTATTCCTCCCTGTGGTATTAGAAGGATCGCGGCGCGTCGGGAAAATTCACTCGGATTGTCCGACGGTATCTATCGTTGGCGACGCGTGGACGCAGTGGTTACCATGGCCGCTCCGCCAACCCCAATGAATGCTCGCCATGGCCCTAGCCGCACCCCCCGATCTCACGGATACCGATGTGCCGGTGCAACCGCTGGCGCGTACCTATCCGCGTGGTCTGTTCATCGAGCCGCACGAGCATGTCTGGGGGCAGTTGCTGTATGCGATGAGCGGGGTGATGTGGGTCGAGACCCCGCATGAGGCGCTGGTGGTGCCGCCGCAGCGCGCGGTGTGGTTGCCGCCCGGGGTGCCACACGGGATTCGGGTGGTCTCGGACTTGCAGATGCGCAATATCTACCTGCGCCCGGTGCTGGCGGCGACGCTGGATCCGACGGTGCAGGTGATCGAGGTTGGTGGGCTGTTGCGTGAGTTGATCGTCGGCCTGGTGGAGCAGGGCGATAACGGTGAGCCGGCCTATTACGACGCCCTGGTCGGGCTGGCGTTGCTGGAGCTCAAGCGCGCCCGGCGCTCACAATTGAAGATCGCGCTGCCGGACGATTCCGACCGGCGCCTGATGAACCTGTGCCAGGCGGTGATGGCCGCGCCGTCGCTGGAGATCCCGTTCGAGCAGCACGCGGAAAATGCCGGGGCCAGCGTGCGCACGCTGGCGCGGCTGTTCAAGGACAGCCTCGGCATGGGCTTCGCCGAATGGCGGCGGCAGGTGCAACTGGCGACGGCGGTGGCCGAGTTGATTCAGGGCGTGCCGGTGAGTGTGATCGCTCGCGAGCTGGGGTATGCGCCGAGCAGTTTCAGTGACATGTTCCGGCGCGAGCTGGGCGTGGCGCCTTCGCAATTCTCCACGGGCTGAACACAATCCTGTGGTAGCTGGCTTGCCAGCGATGGCGTCGGTACATTCAACGTCTTCATGGCAGACAAATCGCTATCGCTGGCAAGCCAGCTCCCACAAGGTCATGTGGTGACTTTCCAAGTTGGCCGAAATTCAGAAGTCCTTGGCCGATACCGCTGCCCATCCTTCCCTAGACTCTGCCCATTCTTTTAACGCGGCGGAGTTTCCTCCATGAACTACCTGATTTCGCTGGCCATCGGTCTGGGTGTCGGCCTGCTCTATGGCGCGCTGGATTTCCGTTCCCCGGCACCACCGGCCATCGCGCTGGTGGGGCTGCTGGGCATGCTCGCGGGTGAGCAGTTGTGGCCGATGGGCCGGCAACTGGTCGCCGGTTGGTTGTCCTGAATTCTCTTTTTTTCCTTTGGTGGATGTCCTCATGAAAGCACTGCAATTCGATAAAACCGGCGATCTGTCTTCCCTGCGTTTCGTCGACGTACCGACCCCAATGCCCGGCACTGATGAAGTGCTGGTCGAGATCAAGGCGGCCGGTCTCAATCCCAGTGACGTGAAGAACGTGCTCGGGCGGTTTCCGTACACCACATTGCCACGGATTCCCGGGCGCGATTTTGCCGGTGTCGTGGTCGAGGGACCGCAGGCGTTGCTCGGTCAGGAAGTCTGGGGCACCGGGCGTGAGCTGGGCTTTTTTGCCGATGGCTCGCACGCGCAGTTCGTCAAACTGCCGGCCAATGGCGTGGCGCACAAACCTTCGCACTTGAGTTTCGCCCAAGCGGCCAGCCTCGGTGTTCCGTACACCACGGCGTGGGATGCGCTGGAACGCAGTCTGGTGGCCGCTGAAACCCGTTTGCTGGTGATCGGCGGCGGTGCGGTGGCCACGGCGGCGTTGGCGCTGGCCAAGGTACGTGGTGCGCAAATCCTCGCGGCAGCGCGTCGGCCGGAGCAGGTCAAGGAGTTGCAGGCGCAGGGCTTCCAGACGATTCAGCTGGATAAACCCGAAGACCTCGGTGCGCAGGTCAACGCGGTGTACAGCGGTGGCGCCGACGTGATCTTCGATACCACCGGTTTCTGGCTACCGGCCTCGGTGGCGGCATTGGCCGCGTTCGGGCGCATCGCGATCATCGCCGCACCGGTCGACGGCCATGTGCAGTTGCCGGCGTTGGCGTTGTATCGCAAGGGCGGTTCGGTGGTCGGGATCAACTCGCTGTTGTACGGCGTGCAGGCCTGTGCGGCGATGCTTGAGCAGTTCGGGCGGTTCTTTGATGAGGATCTGTTGCCGTTGCCGCAGGGGTTGGTGGAGGTGCCATTGGCGCAAGGGTTGCAGCGCTATGCAGAGGTGAATCAGGGCAGTGGCGACAAGGTCATCCTCATCCCCTGATCTTCCAGACACCGCATAACCTGTGGGAGCTGGCTTGCCAGCGATAGCGGTAGAACAGTCGATGAAGATATTGACTGGACTGATGCCATCGCTGGCAAGCCAGCTCCCACAGGGTTTTTTGTTGGGCTCAGGATTGCGGAACGCCGTTTTCCCACGCCGTCCAGTTTTTCAGAATGTCCTGCACCAGCGGATTGCCCGCGCGATAGAGGTTTTCCAGCGCCGGCACAAAGCCGCCCTGATCGGCGTACTTCAGCAGATTGTCCACCTCACTGCCGCCCGGCGCCGGACGGTCGAAGTCAGAGCCTGCACGTACCACCGCCAGACGCTGCACATCCACCAGACCTTCGCGACTGGCGCGCAACAAGGCCTCGTAGGTCGAATTGTCTTCCTGTTGCGTGGTGCAATATTCGCCCTGGTTGTCGGTCAGCAATTTGGTCCAGACCTCGGCGCGTTCGCTCAGGCGTGTACCGGAGAACCAGGTGTTGCCCGCCAGCGTGTCGCAGCGCGTAACCACTGGCGGCTGATTGGCCGGGGCCGACGGGTATTTGCGGCGCCACGCCGCCGATTCCTTGCTCTCGCTCAGTTCGACCTTGTGGCTCAGGGCGAAGGCTTTGGCCTGCAGTTGCGGGTTGAGTTCGAAGACTTCGGTCTTGTAGTCCAGCGGCGGTTTTTCGTTCGGACCCTTGGTGTTGATACCGAGGTAACCGGTCGGCCAGCTCGCCGGCGCATCGCGCGAATCCAGCTCCCATTGCGTGCCGAATTCCACCAGATAATGCGCCCACGCGGCGGTGCCGATGGTGCCGTGTTTGGGGCTGATGCCGGCGATCCCGGCGATCAGGAACCAGCTTTTGCGCAGGTCGAATTTCGGCGACAGGGCCAAGGCCAGGGTTGAAGCGGCGGCGTTGGTCTGGCCCATGCCGGTGGTCAGCAGGCACACCTGTTGTGCGTTGCAGCGGATGGTCGGGTACTCGGCGGACAGGCCCGGTACGCGGATTTCCTGCTTGAGATCGAGGCGCTCGATCCAGTTCTGTGCCTCGGGGGCGAACATGGTGATCAGCACCACTTTCGGCTGGATCGGCGCTTCAGTCGCCCAGGTGGTGGAAGAGAGCAGGGCCGCAGCGGCCAGGGTCAGACGCGTCATTGCTTGCATGAGAATCTCCTGATTTCAGAACTGATAGCCGATGCCGGCGTAGTAACCCCAACCGTTGGAGCGCGCGCGGAAATTGCCGTCGCCGAAGTTCAGCTCACTGCCGTCCTCCCAGTTGCCGCCGTTGTGGAAGTAACGGCCGACCAGGGTGAAGCGCAAGTGGGTGAACGAATACAGCAACACGTTGGTCGCCACCGTGGCATTGGCGGTGCGTGCCGGGTTGTCCTTGTGGATGTCTGAGCCGAAGTCGAAGTTGGTGAAACCGATGTAGGTCAGCGACGCGCCGTTGCTGAATTTGTCGATGGGCACGATGTATTTAAGCTGCGCGCGGTAACCGTCCCACGAATATTCATTGCTCGCGCCATAGTTTTCCCACTGGTAGCGCCCGTACAGGTTGGCCGACAGATTGACCCGCGAGTGGGTATCGATGTCGGTGCCGAAGCCGCTGTACAGGGTGTTGGCGCGGTTCTCCTTGCGGCTGCCGTGATCGTAGATCCAGTCGAACGCCACGTACCATTCCTTGAACGGGCCGATGGCCAGGCTGCGGCCGGCGAGGTAGTCGATGGAGATGCGTGGCTCGTGTTCCATGAACACCGGTGAGCCGTGATCCCACACGCCTTTGTCGTGGCTGTTGCCGATGTTGAAGATCTTCGGAATGTCGACGTAGCCGTACAGCTCGAACGGACCCTTGCGCCCGAAGTACTCATATTCCAGATAGATATCGTCAGCCGGTTGCGGCCCGAAGCTGATGTCCTTGCTGCCGATCAGCGTCAGGTCCTGGTTGTACCAGTCCGACAGGTAGGCGCCTTTTTTCGGCGGGGCAGCTTCCGGGCTGAGGGTTTCGCCCTCAGCGGATTCCTCGGGCAGGGCTGGTTGCGCCATCGCGCTGTGGCTGAGAACTCCGGTAACGCCGGTCAGTAGCAGGGAAACAACAAAAGTGCGCGCAAATGGGGCGCGAAGAAGGGAAGCAGCGTGCATTCAAAGTCCTTTTTTTACGAATCGAGGCCCGGGTTCTGCGGGTCTGTACGGTTTTGTTACGAAAAAGCCGTTATAGGCAGGTCGCAAACGTTTGCACAACACGTACCAAGTCGCTCCGTTCGCCCCTGTAGGAGCTGCGGCACGCTGCGATCTTTTGATTTTGCTTTGAAGATCAGGATCAAAAGATCGCAGCGTGCCGCAGCTCCTACAGGGTGATGAAGCGTACATAGAGATCAGTGTTTACTGGCCGAAACCCCTGTTCTAGACCGCCCTAGTATTAAAGTATTAACACCATTTAATCAGTGCTCCATCGCGGGGCGTCTACTAGCTTGTCAGGCATGACGCGGTTTTGTGATGACCGTCGCAGTCTTGATTCGCGTGTGGAATAAGCACGGCTACACGCCTTCAAGGAAGAATTTGGCCACGACAAGGAGTAGCCCGTGGAAGCAAGGTTTGGTGTCGCCCTCGTTTCGCGTTTTTCCCCACTTTCCCTTGCTGTGCACCTGAGTGTCGCCGGACTGTTGTTCGGCGGGGTCAGCGCGCCTGCATTGGCCACGTGCTCCACGGCAGGCTCCACGGTGACCTGTACCGGGGTGCCGACGCTGCCGCTGTTTCTCAACAATTTCGCCAGTGCCACCAGCGGCCTGACGGTCAACGTAAACTCCGGGGCGCAGATGAACGCGACGCTCGGCGGCCACGTGATGGACCTGACCGGAGTCAATATCAGCCTGAACAACTCCGGGACGATCGACCCGGCGCTGCTCGGGCTGGTGTCTGTTTTGAGCGGCGGTGCCTTCATCGGTACGGGCGCAACCAGTACGGTCAGCGTGCTCAACAATGCCAGCGGGATCATTCGCGGTACCGGCATGCTGCTCGGGCTCAACCTGACCAGCCTCGATGGTCTGGGTATTGCGGTGAACAACGCCGCGGCCGGCACCACCAGCATCACCAACAACGGCACCATCACCTCGACCGGACTCTCGGTCGGCGGCATCACCCTGGCCGACACCCCGGTGGTCGGCGTGTACGGTGGTTCGCAGGTCAACATGACCAACAGCAGCACCGGCGTCATCAACGGCCGGATCGCCTTCGAGACCTCGGCGGCGGGCAACACCTTCACCAACGCCGGTGCAATCACCGGCGGCGTGTCGATGGGGGCGAGCAGTACCAACACCTTCACGGCGGTAACCGGCTCCAGCGTCAACGTGGGTGACGGCGTGCAGGTCAGCGTCGGCCTCGGCGGACTGATCGGCATCAACCTGACCTTCGCCCCCACCGGTACCGTCGACGGCGGCGCGGGCGGTACCAACAGCCTGATCCTGCAAAACCCGGCCGGTGTCGGCGGCGGCACCACCGGGGTCGGCACGGCGTCGAGCGCCACTTACGTCAACTTCAACAACCTGACCATCAACAGCGGCACCTGGACCTTGCAGGGGCCACTGGTCAGCGGCGCGACCACGCTCAATGGCGGTGTTGCGCAGTTCAACAACAACGCCACGTTCGGCAGCGGGGTACTGACCTCCAACGGCGGGATCCTCCAGGCCAGCAACGCCGGGTTGAACCTCAGCAATCTGATCTCCCTCGGCGCCGGTGGCCTGACCGTGCAGGGCACCAACGCCACCACCCTGAGCGGGGTGATTTCCGGCAGTGGCGGCCTGAGCAAAGTCGGTACCGGGCAACTGAGCCTCAGCGCTGCCAACACCTACCTGGGCAACACCACGCTCAACGGCGGCACCGTGCAGTTGGGCAACAACCTGGCGCTGAGCACCGGTACCGTCAACGTCACCGGCGCGACCACCTTGAGCGCGCCCGGCACGATCAACCTGAACAACGCCATCAGCCTCGGCGGCACATTGACGGCCGGCGGTACCGGCGCACTCACTCTCGGCGGCTTGATCACTGGCAGCAGCGGCCTGACCAAGACCGGCACCGGCAGCCTGACCCTCAGCGGCGCCAACAGCGGATATACCGGCACTACCACTTTGAGCGCCGGCAGCCTGCTGGTGACCAACAACAACTCGCTGGGCAGCGGCGCGCTGAACACCGCAGCCGGCACCAGCCTCGACAGCACTGCCAACGTCACGCTGGCCAACAACATCGGCATGACCGGCGCGCTCAACGTGCTCGGCAGTAACGCGCTGACCCTGGGTGGCGTGTTGTCCGGCACTGGTGGCATCACCAAGTCTGGCACCGCGAGCCTGACCCTGACTGGTAGCAACACCAACAGCGGCAGTACGGCGCTTAACGCCGGTAGCCTGTTCGTTGGCAGCAACACCGCGCTGGGGACCGGTGCGCTGAGCGCGGCAGCCGGTACCACGCTGGATGCGACCACCGCGGTGACCCTGGCCAACGCCGTCGCGCTGGCGGGAGGAGTGACCATCGGCGGTACTCAGGCACTGGGCCTGAGCGGCGTGATCAGCGGCGCCGGCAACCTGATCAAGAACGGCACCGCGAACCTGAGTCTCAGCGGTAACAACACCTTCACCGGCGGCACGGCGCTCAACGCCGGCACGCTGATTGTCGGCAGCAACACCGCGCTGGGCACCGGCGCATTGACCACGGCGGCGGGCACCACGCTCGATGCCAGTACAGCGGTGGCGCTGACCAATGCGGTCAGCCTCGGCGGCAACCTGAACATCGGCGGCAGCGCCGACCTGACCCTGGGCGGCATCGTCAGCGGCAGTGGCGGGCTGACCAAGAACGGCGCGGCCAATCTGATTCTCAATGGCGCCAACACCTTCCTCGGTCCCGTTGCGTTGAACGCCGGCACCATTACGGCGGGCGCGAATGCGGCGCTCGGCAGCGGCAACATCACTGTCGGTGGGGTGGCGACGCTCGACAGCAATGCGGCGGTGACGTTGAACAACAACGTCATTCTCAACAACAGCCTGGGGATCGGCGGCAGCAACGCGCTGACCCTCGGCGGCGTGATCAGCGGTACCAGTCAACTGGTGAAAAACGGCACCGCCAATCTCACCCTCAACGGCACCAACACCTACAGCGGCGGCACCACCCTGAATGCCGGCAGCCTGACCGTCGGCAACGGCGCGGCATTGGGCACCGGCGCCTTGTCGGTGGAAGGTGCGGGCACCCTCAACAGCAGTTCCGCTGTAACCTTGAACAACAACTTGATTCTCAATGCCAACCTCACCACCGGTGGCGCCAATGCGCTGACCCTTGGCGGGGTGATCAGCGGCGTCAACGGATTGATCAAGACCGGCGCATCAAGCCTGACCCTGACCGGCAACAACACCTACACCGGCACCACCGCGCTGAATGCCGGTTCGCTGGTGGTCGGCTCCAACACCGCTCTGGGTACGGGGGCACTGAACGCTGCGAACGGCACCACGCTGGATGCCAGTACCGCTGCGACCCTGGCCAACAACGTCAACCTCGGCGGCACCCTGACCGTCGGCGGCAGCAATGCGCTGACCCTCGGCGGGGTGGTCGCCGGCATCGGTGGGCTGACCAAGAACGGCGCGGCCGACCTGACACTCAACGGCGCCAACACCTATTTCGGCAACACCGCACTGAACACCGGCAAGCTGATTGTCGGCAGCAACACCGCGCTGGGCGTCGGCACGCTGAATGCGGCGGCCAACACCACGCTGGACGCCAACACCGCCGTCAGCCTGAACAACGCAGTGGGCCTGACGGGAGCCTTGAATATCGGTGGCACGGCAGATCTGACCTTGACCGGTCTGGTCAGCGGCGCCGGCAGTCTGGTGAAAGACGGCGCGGCCAATCTGATTTTGAATGCGGCCAACAACTATGCCGGCGGCACCACGCTGAATGCCGGTACTGTGACCGTCGGCAACAGTTCGGCACTCGGCAGCGGCGCGCTGACCGTCGGCGGTGCAGCGACGCTGGACAGCAACTCGCCGCTGGTCAACCTGAGCAATGCCGTTGCGCTCAACGCCGGGCTGACGGTCGGCGGTACGCAGAACCTCGGCCTCGGTGGCGTGGTCAGCGGTACCGGCCAATTGATCAAGAACGGCGCAGCGAATCTGACGCTCAATGGCAACAACACTTTCAGTGGTGGCACTACTCTCAACGCGGGCACCCTGACCCTGGGCAATGCCAACGGTCTGGGCAGTGGTGGCCTGACCGTCGGCGGCGCGGCGACGCTGGATAACAGCGCCTCGTTCGGCATCGGCAACGCGATCACCCTCAATGCCGGGCTGACGGTGGCCGGCAATAACGACCTGAGCCTCAACGGCATCATCGACGGCGCCGGCAGCCTGACCAAGAACGGTCTGTCGGATCTGACCCTGGCCGGCAACAACACCTTTACCGGCGCCGTGAACATCGTCTCCGGCAGCGTGACCACCCTCAACACCAATGCGCTGGGCAACACTTCTGGCGTCAACATCAGTGCCGGTGCCGGCCTGAATCTCGGTAGCGATGCCAGCCTCGGCGCGCTGACCGGCAGCGGCAGTGTGCAACTGACCGGCAGCAACACGTTGACCGTCGGTGGCGGCAACGTCACCAGCACTTTTGATGGTGATCTCAGTGGCAGCGGTGGCCTGACCAAGGTCGGCACCGGCACCTTGAACCTCACCGGAATCAACGGCATCACCGGCAACACCGCGATCAATGGCGGTACCGTGGATCTGTCCGGTTCGCTGGGCAGTACGCAGGTCAACGTCAACACTGGCGGTACCCTGACCGGTAGCGGCTCGGCGCTTGGCACGGTGAACATCAACAACGGCGGTCATCTGGCGCTGTCCTCGGGCAATACCTTGTCGGCCAGTGGCCTGACCCTTGGTGCCGGCAGTAATGTTGACGTCGCCCTGGCGACACCGTCGACCACCTCGCTGATGAACGTCGGCGGCAACCTGACACTGGACGGCAATCTCAACGTCAGCGATGCCGGCGGTTTCGGCGTCGGTGTGTATCGCCTGTTCAACTACACCGGTGCTCTGACCAATCTGGGCCTGGACGTCGCCAGCGTGCCGGTCGGCTATGGCCTCGGCGATCTGGTGGTGCAGACCGGTGTGGCCAATCAGATCAACATTCAGGTGTCGGCACCGAACGTCAACATCCGTTACTGGGACGGCAGCCAGACCATTGCCAACGGCGTGGTCGATGGCGGCAGCGGCACGTGGAACGCGGTCGGCACCAACTGGACCGATGCCAACGGTCTGGTCAACCAGCCATGGGCCGGTGACTTCGCGGTGTTCCAGGGAGCTGCGGGCACTGTGACGGTGAACGGCACGCAAGCGTTCACCGGCATGCAATTCCTTACTGATGGCTACAGCCTGGTCAACGGTGCGGCGGGGCAACTGACCGCCGTCAATGGCACTGGCGGGACCACGGCAGTGCGGGTCGATCCGGGCGTGACCGCGACCGTCGGCGTCAATATCGATGGCAGCGGCATCCTCAACAAACTCGACACCGGCACGCTGGTGCTCAACGGCGCCAACACTTACAGCGGTGGCACGCAGCTGGACGGTGGCAAGATCATTGTCGGCAGCAACACCGCGCTGGGCAGCGGCACACTGACCGCCAACGCCGGTACGCAACTGAACAGCAACACCGCCGTGACCCTCGGCAACGCCGCCACACTCAACGGCAACCTGACCGTGGTCGGCAGCAACGCGCTGACTCTCAACGGGGTCATTGGCGGCACGGGTGGTCTGATCAAGAATGGCGCGGCCAACCTGACCCTCGGTGGCAACAACGCCTTCCTCGGGCCGGTGGCACTGAACGCGGGCGGTCTGATTCTGGCGTCGAACAGCGCGCTGGGCTCGGCCACCCTGAACGCGGCGAATGGCACCACACTGGATGCCAGCGGCGCCTTCACGGCGGGTAACGCGATCAACCTGGCGGGCAACCTGGGTATTGTCGGCAGCAACGATCTGACACTGAGCGGCGCGATCAATGGCGCCGGCAGCCTGACCAAGAATGGCGCGGCCAACCTGATCCTGAGCGGGGCCAACAACTTCCTCGGCGGCGTCACCCTCAACGCCGGCACCCTGACTGCCGGCAGCAACGGCGCACTCGGTCTGGGCAACCTGACCGTGGCCGGTGCCTCGGCGCTGGACAGCAACACCTCGGTGTCGCTGGGCAACAACGTGGTGCTCAACGCCAATCTGACCAATACCGGCAGCAGCTACGTAGCGCTCAGCGGCGTGGTCAGCGGCACCGGGGGGCTGATCAAGAACGGCGCGTCGAACCTGACGCTCAACGGCATCAACACTTACACCGGTGGCACCACGCTGAATGCCGGCACGCTGACCGTTGGCACCGGTTCGGCACTGGGCAGCGGTGCTCTGACCGTTGCCGGTGCTTCGAGTCTCGACAGCAGCGCACCGCTGGTGCTGGCCAACAACATCAACCTCAACGCCAACCTCGGTCTGAGCGGTAACAACAACCTGACCCTTGGCGGCGTGATCGCCGGGGCCGGCACTCTGACCAAAAACGGTCTGGCCGACGTGACGCTGTCCGGCAACAACACCTTCAGCGGCACTTTCGATGTGCTCTCCGGCAGCCTGACCACCCTCAGCGGCGCGGCATTGGGCAACAACGCCACGGTCAATCTCGCGGGCGGCGCGGCGCTGAATCTCGGTGCTTCGGGCAGCCTCGCCAGCCTGACCGGCAGCGGTACCGCGCTGGTCGGCACCGGCAACACCCTGAGCCTGGGTGGCAACAACGTCAGCAGCACCTTCGCCGGCATCCTCAGCGGTGACGGCGGACTGACCAAACTCGGCACGGGTACGCTGACCCTCAGCGGCATCAGCGACCTGACCGGCGATACCAACGTCAACGCCGGCACCCTGCAGGTCAACGGCTCGCTGGCCAGCGGCAACGTGCTGGTCAACAGCGGCGGCACTCTCGGTGGCAGCGGCACCCTGACCGGTGCGGTGACGGTGGCCGATGGCGGTCATCTGGCCGGCGTCACCGGCAGCACCCTGGCGGTGGATTCACTGGTGTTCAACGGCAACTCCAACTTCGATGTCGGCCTGGGTACGCCGGTCTCCGGTGGCGGTAACGCGCTGGTCAACGTTGGCGGCAACCTGACCCTCGACGGCAACCTCAATGTCAGCGACATCGGCGGTTTCGGCAGCGGTGTGTATCGCCTGATCAACTACACCGGCGGCCTGACCGACAACGGCATGCTGATCGGCACGGTGCCGGGCAGCGTCACCCCCGGCGATCTGACTCTGCAAACCGCGCTGGCCAACCAGATCAACCTGCTGGTTACCGCACCGGGCGTCACCGTGCAGTTCTGGGACGGCAACCAACTCGTCGCCAACGGTTCGGTCGATGGCGGCAGCGGCACCTGGGGCACCGGCACCACCAACTGGACCGACGTCAACGGCACCACCAATCAGGCCTGGACCAACAACTTCGCGGTGTTCCAGGGTGCGGCGGGTACGGTCACCGTAAACGGTGCACAAACCATCACCGGCATGCAGTTCGTTACCGATGGCTACAACCTGCAGAACGGCACGGCGGGTTCGCTGAATCTGGTCAACGGTTCGCTGGGCAATGCCTCGGTACGGGTCGATCCGAACGCCACCGCGACCGTCGGCGTTGCGCTTAACGGCAGCGGCACCCTCGGCAAATACGACAGCGGTACGCTGGTGCTCAACGCCGCCAACGGCTACACCGGCGGCACCGCGCTCAATGGCGGCAAGATCGTGGTCGGCAACAACGCCGCGCTCGGCAGCGGTGTGTTGACCGCTGCGGACGGGACTGCACTGGACAGCAACGCAGCGGTCAGTCTCGCCAACGCTGTGGTGCTCAATGGCGGCTTGACCGTCGCCGGCTCCAACGCATTGACCCTCGGCGGTGTAGTCAGCGGTAGCGGTAGCCTGATCAAGACTGGCGCATCGAGCCTGACGCTCAACGGCAGCAACACTTACAGCGGCGGCACTCAGCTCGCTGGCGGCACATTGGTGCTGGGCAATAACAGCGCGATCAGCAGCGGTGCATTGAACGTGACCGGCAACGGTAGCCTCGACAGCAGCTCGGCGCTGCAACTGGCCAACGCGATCAATCTGGGGTCGCAACTGACCCTGGCCGGCAACCAGAACACCACGCTGCTCGGCGCCATCACCGGCACCGGCAGTCTGGTGAAAAACGGCAGCGCTGACCTCGTGCTGAGTGGTGCCAATACCTACAGCGGCGGCACCACGCTGAACGCTGGCACTACCACTGGCGACACCAGCAGCCTGCAAGGCGCCATCGTCAACAACGCAGCGCTGACCTTCGCGCAAAACGCCGACGGCAGCTACACCGGCAACCTCACCGGCGCCGGCACGCTGAACAAGACCGGCACCGGCCAGTTGCTGCTGACCGGCAACAACACCTTTACCGGCAACACCTCGGTGCAGGCCGGCAACCTGATCGTCAACGGTGTGCTCAACAGCGCCAACGTCAACGTCGCCAGCGGCGCGAAAATCGGCGGCAGCGGGCAACTGGGTGGCAACGTACAACTGGCCAGCGGTGCAACGCTGAGCGGTGGCGGCACGGCCACGCCGTTGTCGGTCGGTGCGCTGGCATTGTCCTCGGGCACCAACCTGGACTTCAGCCTCGGCTCGGCCGCCAGCTCCACCACGGTGGTCAACGTCGCCGGCAACCTGACCCTCGACGGCACGCTGAACATCAGCAATGCCGGCGGCTTTGGCACCGGGGTCTATCAACTGTTCCGTTACGGCGGCAGCCTGACCGACAACGGTCTGGTCTACGGCAGCCTGCCGGTATCGGCGGCCAACCTGACCCTGCAAACCGCGATTGCCAATCAGGTCAACCTGCTGGTGCAGGGCAGTCCGGGTGAAGTGCAGTTCTGGAACGGCGGCACCACCAATCCTGACGGCAGTATCGGTGGCGGCAGTGGCGTGTGGGGCCCGGGCACCAACTGGACCGATCCGAGCGGCACGCTGGCGCTGGCGTCCAATGGTCAATTCGCAGTGTTTGGTGGCCAGGCCGGTATCGTCACTGTGCAGGGCAATCAAAACTTCACCGGTCTGCAGTTCCTCACCGACGGCTACAGCCTGGTGCCGGGCGCTGGCGGTACGCTGACGCCAGTCAACGGTGCGGACGGCAGCCTGGCGCCGGTGCGGGTCAATGCCGGGGCCAGTGCTGAAATCGACGTGCCGCTGATCGGCACCGGCGGTATCGAGAAACTCGATTCCGGCACCCTTGTGCTGACGGGTGCCAACACCTACAGCGGTGGCACCACCGTCAGTGGCGGTACGCTGATCGGTAACACCACAAGCCTGCAAGGCAACATCACCGACAACGCCACATTGGTGTTCCAGCAGAATGCCAATGGTCAGTTCAACGGCATCCTCAGCGGACTCGGGGCGATGGCCAAACGCGGCGCCGGCACGTTGTTGCTGACCGGTAATCAGCCGTTCAGTGGCACCGTCTCGGTCGATCAAGGCGTGTTGCAAGTCGGCAGCCGTGCGGCCCGGGCTTCGTTGGGCGCACAAGTCACGGTCGCCAACGGCGCAGGCCTTAGCGGTAACGGCAGCGTCGGTTCGGTGGTCAACCACGGTGTAGTAGCTTCCGGGGGGGCTGACGGCACCTTGAGCGTGGCCGGCAACCTGACCAACAGCAGTGATGGTGTGCTGGCGCTGACGGTCAGTTCGCCAACCGCGACACCGTTGGCGGTGGGTGGTACGGCGGCATTGGGCGGCGGTCTGGTGGTCAACAGCCTGGCGCCGTTCACCGGCAATACCACTTACTCGTTGATCACCGCGGGCGGTGGTGTGACTGGCACCTTCAGTGCCGCCGATCTGCCGCAGTACGCGTTCCTCGACAGCTCGCTGGTCTACGGTGCCGACTCGGTCACCCTGGCTGTGAGCCGCAACGGCAACTCGTTCGCCGATGTCGCTAACACGGGCAACCAGCGCGGCACCGCCACGGCACTGTCCAATAACGGTGTGGCCGGTGCGGCGTTGCAGAACCAGATCGTCAACCTCAGCGTGGCCGGTGCGCGTAATGCGTTCGACAGCCTCTCCGGGGAAATCCACGCCAGTACCGCCAGCGCCATGCTTGAGGATTCGCGCTTCATCCGTGAAGCGGTGAATGACCGCATGCGTCAGCCATCGTGCAGCGCGGCGGACGATCCGCGCAGAACCCTGGCACCGAGCGACACGCAACTGAGCAGCAACGGCTGCCATGGGGAAATGGTCGGCTGGATCCGGGCCATCGGTGCCTGGGGTGACATGGGCGGCGACAGCAACACGGCGAAGGTCGATCGCAACCTCGGCGGTTTCATGCTCGGCACCGACAAGGCGCTGGATGACACCTGGCGTGCCGGGATGGCGGCCGGCTATACCCGCAGCAATCTCAATGCGCATGATCGCAACTCGGATGCCAAGGTCGACAGCTACCACCTGGCCGGTTATCTGAACTCGCAATTCGATGCACTGGCAGTGCGCCTCGGCGCGGCTTACAGCTGGCACAGCATCGAGACCAAACGCGATGTCAGCGTCGGCAGCTACAACGATCGCCTGAAGGCCGATTACGACGCACGCAGTGCGCAGGTGTTCGGTGAAGTGGGTTACGCGATCAGCGCAGCAGGCGTTGCCATCGAACCGTTCGCAGGGCTTGCCTACGTGAACTACGACAGCGATACCGGCAAGGAAAAAGGTGGAGTGGGGCGCCTGAAGGCCGACGCCGATCAGGACATCACTTACTCGACCCTCGGCGTGCGCATCGGCAAATTGGTGACTCTGGCCAATGGCAGTCAACTGACGCCACGCGCGGCCATCGGCTGGCGGCATGCCTACGGCGACACCAAACCTGACGCCGACCTGACCTTCATCGACGGCGGCGCCTCGTTCAGCACCCAGGGCGTGCCGATTGCCAAGGACAGCGCACTGCTCGAAGCCGGCATCGACTTCCAGGTCACCCCGACCGGCAAACTGGGCATCGGCTACTCGGGCCAGGTCTCGAGCGACAACAACGACAGCGCGTTCAACATCAGCTTCAGTCAAAGCTTCTGAATCATGGTCGAAGTACTTTAGCCGCCCGAAAGGGCGGTTTTTTTTGCACAATTGAAAGCCTTTGTGGCGAGTGATTTATGCAGTGAGGCAGGAACGAGATGGATCTGTCGAAGCATTTGTTACATCTGGAAAACCGCCTGCTGTCGCGCGCCGTCCGCGAGGACCCTGCTGAACTGGCGAGACTGATCGCGGACGACTTTGTCGAATTCGGCGCCAGCGGCGGCATCTGGAACAAATCCGCTGTGCTGGAAGCGCTGCCGCAGCAAGCGTTCGCCCAACGTACCGTCAGTCAGTTCACGTTCAAACCGTTGTCGGAAGATTCGGCGCTGGTGACGTATCACTGCCATACCGTCGCTGTCGGCCAGCGGGTGCCGGCGGACAGCCTGCGCAGTTCGGTATGGCGGCGGCAGGGGGAGCAGTGGCAGATGGTTTTTCATCAGGGCACCTTTTGTGCCCGGCCGTGAAACCGTGGGGACCCGTTGATAGCTTTCGCGAGCAAGCTCGCTTCCACACTGGATTTTCAGTGAACACAGGATTTGTGGATGACAGCGATCCCCTGTGGGAGCGAGCTTGCTCGCGAAGGGGGGCCGAACACTCAGCGCAAAAATCTGCTGGCCCGCGCTCTGCTAGAATCCGCCCCATCAACTGCCAGAGACTCTCCCATGAGCGAGCCGATTCGTCTGACCCAATACAGCCACGGTGCCGGATGTGGCTGCAAGATTTCCCCGCAGGTGCTGGAAGTGATTCTGGCCGGTAGCGGTGCGCAGAACCTTGACCCGAAACTGTGGGTCGGCAATGCCTCGCGTGATGATGCGGCGGTGTACGAGATCGATGCCGAGCGCGGTGTGGTGTCGACCACGGACTTCTTCATGCCGATCGTCGACGACCCGTTCGACTTCGGCCGTATCGCCGCAACCAACGCGATCAGCGACATCTACGCGATGGGCGGCGACCCGCTGATGGCGATCGCGATCCTTGGCTG
Source organism: Pseudomonas sp. NPDC088414 (assembly GCF_044753325.1). Taxonomy (NCBI): domain Bacteria; kingdom Pseudomonadati; phylum Pseudomonadota; class Gammaproteobacteria; order Pseudomonadales; family Pseudomonadaceae; genus Pseudomonas; species Pseudomonas sp. NPDC088414. Next base: position 132,769 of record NZ_JBIVMY010000002.1, read on the forward strand.
GCCGGTGAATGTGCTGGCGCCGGAAGTGGCGCGGGAAGTGATTCGCGGCGGGCGTGCGGTGTGTGACGCCGCCGGCATTCCGCTGGCCGGCGGGCATTCGATCGATGCGCCGGAGCCGATCTTCGGCCTGGCCGTGACCGGTCTGGTGGAAAAGCGCCACATGAAGCGCAACGACACCGCCACCGCCGGTTGCCTGCTGTATCTGACCAAGCCGCTGGGCATTGGCATCCTCACCACCGCCGAGAAAAAGGGCAAATTGCGTCCCGGCGATGTCGGTGTGGCCCGCGACTGGATGTGCACCCTGAACAAGCCCGGCAGCCGTTTCGGCAAACTGGCCGGCGTCACCGCAATGACCGATGTCACCGGTTTCGGCCTGCTCGGGCATCTGGTGGAAATGGCCGATGGCAGCCACCTGACCGCTCGTATCGGCTACAACCATGTGCCGCGTCTGGACAGCGTCGAGTACTACCTCGAACAGGGCTGTGTGCCCGGTGGTACCTTGCGTAACTTCGACAGCTATTCGAGCAAGCTCGGTCGTCTGCAGGAGTTGCACAAGCGCGTGCTGTGCGACCCGCAGACCAGCGGCGGCCTGCTGATTGCGGTCACTCCCGAAGGTAACGACGAGTTCCTCGCCGTGGCTGCCGAACTGGGCCTGAACCTGGCGCCGATCGGCGAGCTGGTCGAGCGACAGACCCACGCAGTCGAGGTGATCTGATGTCACGCGACTGCACCGATTACCGCGATATTTTCCTCAACGACCGGCCAATGATGGATGCGCGTGCGCCGATCGAGTTTGCCCACGGCGCGTTTCCCGGCGTGGTCAACCTGCCGCTGATGAACGACCGCGAGCGCGAGCAGGTCGGAACTTGCTACAAGCAGCATGGACAACAAGCGGCCATCGCCCTCGGTGAGCGGCTGGTGTCTGCCGACGTGCGTGAGCAGCGCATTCAGGGCTGGGTCGAGTTTGCCCGGGCACATCCCGACGGCTACCTGTATTGCTTTCGCGGCGGCCTGCGTTCGCAGATCGTCCAGCAATGGATCAAGGAGCAGGGCGGGATCGATTATCCGCGGGTCGGCGGTGGCTACAAGGCGATGCGCACGTTCCTGCTGGAGACCATCGATCAGGCCGTGGCCGAGTGCGATCTGGTGCTGCTGGGCGGAATGACCGGCACCGGCAAGACCGAATTGCTGGTGCAGTTGCGCAATGGTCTGGATCTGGAAGGCCACGCCAATCATCGGGGATCGAGTTTCGGCAAACGCGCCACCGGGCAACCGACCAATATCGATTTCGAAAACCGTCTGGCCGTTGATCTGCTGAAAAAACGCGCCGGCGGGATCCAGCAGTTTGTGCTGGAAGACGAGAGCCGGGTCGTCGGCAGTTGTGCCTTGCCATTGCCGCTGTACCGGGGCATGCAAGTGGCGCCGATGGTCTGGCTCGAAGACAGCCTGGAGCAGCGGGTCGAGCGGATCCTGCAGGACTATGTGGTCAACCTGCACGCCGAGTTCGTCGCGGTGCATGGCGAGCAGGGCTTTGCGCTGTATGCCGAACGGTTGATCGCGAGTTTGAACAATATCCAGCGCCGGCTGGGTGGCGAACGCCATCAGCGGATGTTCCTGCAGATGGAAGAGGCCTTGGCCGAGCAGGCGCGCAGCGGATCGGTCGAGGCGTTCCGTGACTGGATCAGCGTGTTGCTGCGCGAATATTACGACCCGATGTATGCGTTTCAGCGTGAGAAGAAGGGCGGGCGGATCGAGTTTGCCGGGGAGCGCGGGGCGGTGCTGGAGTATCTGCGTGAGCGGGTGAATCAGCGGGTTTGAGGGTGTTCTTGCGGGCCCAATCGCTGGCAAGCCAGCTCCCACAGTGTTTTGTGGAAACCGTAAATATGGGCTTCACACAAACCCTGTGGGAGCTGGCTTGCCAGCGATGAGGAACCGACAGACCGCTAATCACTCAAGTCGGACAAGTCACCTTGCCGTTATCCAGCCCTTGCTTGTAGCTGTGGCTCTGCAAACTGGCCTTGCCGTTGTGCCAGGTCAGGGTCAGCACGTACAGCGAATCGAAATCGCCTGAGGCCCAGTCGTCGGTGATGGTCTGCTTTTCGCCGACCGCCTTGCCGGCAACCTTGTTGATCAGCTCCGGCAGATAGCCGTGCGACCATGCGGTGTAGATCGTCGCGTTGTGGTACTTGTCCTCGGTCAGCTCGCGCGCCAGGTCACTGGTGTCGTTGGCGGAGAACTCGATGTTCACCGGCAGGCCGAGCTTGATCGCCGCGGGGCTGATGGTCATCAACGGACGGATGTAGCTGTAGGAGTTGTCCAGCTCGCCTTCCTCGACGTTGCGCGTCGGGTTGGCGGCGAATACGTAGTCCGCCTTGCCGAATTTTTCCGGTAGCAGGGTCGACAGCTCGATCGCCCGGTTCAGGCCCTGACAGTTGAGCTGGCCGAGACCGCCCTCGGGTTTTTCTGCGTGGCGCAGGAAAATCAGGGTCTGCGTACCGTCCACCGGTTGCGCGCGAATCTGGCTCGACTCGAGCGACAAGGTCAGCGCACTGACCGCCAGCAGGGAGGGCAGGGCCACGTAGGCGCGGTGTTTGAAGCGTTTGGCGAAACTCATGAGGTTCGTCATTGAATATAGGATTCTTCAGCAAATTCGGTTGGGGCTGACCAACCCTTACACCGCGGGCTCCCAGCACCGGGTGTTGTCCATGTCGTGTCGTACTTCCCTTGCAAAGACATAGCTCAGAGTCCACTGAGGCCGCTTGGTTCATGCACCTTACCTGCAGGATGTTACGGTTCGTGTAGGAGCTGCCGCAGGCTGCGATCTTTTGACCCAGCTTTTAGAAACCAAATCAAAAGATCGCAGCCTGCAGCAGCGCCTACATTATGATCAGTGTTTTCCTTGTGACTGGATGTTTGCCATGACCGATCTGTCCGCGTTCCCGATCACCCAGAAATGGCCGGCGCAGTACCCCGACTGGATTCAGCTCTATTCGCTGCCGACTCCCAACGGCGTCAAGGTCTCGATCATGCTCGAAGAGATCGGCCTGCCGTACGAGCCGCACCGTGTGGGCTTCGACACGCAGGATCAGCTGTCTCCCGAGTTCCTGTCGCTGAACCCCAACAACAAGATTCCGGCGATCCTCGACCCCCATGGCCCCGAGGACCAGCCGCTGCCACTGTTCGAGTCCGGCGCGATCCTGATCTACCTCGCTGACAAGAGCGGCCAGTTGCTGGCCCAGGAAGGCGCGCTGCGTTACGAGACGATTCAGTGGCTGATGTTCCAGATGGGCGGTATCGGCCCGATGTTCGGCCAGCTCGGTTTCTTCAACAAATTCGCCGGCAAGGATTACGAGGACAAGCGCCCCCGTGATCGCTACGTCGAAGAAAGCAAGCGCCTGCTCAGCGTGCTCGACAAAAGTCTGGAAGGGCGCGACTGGATCATGGGCGAGCGCTACACCATCGCCGACATCGCCACGTTCCCGTGGGTGCGTAACCTGATCGGGTTCTACGAGGCGGGGGATCTGGTGGGCATCATCAACTTCCCGAACGTGACCCGGGTGCTGGAGCGCTTTCTGGCGCGCCCGGCGGTCGTTCGAGGCCTGACCATTCCCTCGTAATCAACACAATTCCCTGTAGGAGCTGCCGCAGGCTGCGATCTTTTGATCTTGTCTTCTAAAAACAAAGTCAAAAGATCGCAGCCTGCGGCAGCTCCTACAGGGGAATGTGGGTTGTCTGACGGATTATTGCGCTGACGGTAATGCTGTCTTGATTGATCCAGGTTTGTACCGGCGCCCAACGAAGGCATAAGCTTCGCCCCCTACGACTTTCGTCTCATCTTCCGATTTCAGGAAAGCCCCATGTCCAGCCAGTTCCCCGAAGCACGTCCCCGCCGTCTGCGCCGCAATGCGAGCCTGCGCAGCCTGTTCCAGGAAACCGAGTTCAGCCTGAATGATCTGGTGCTGCCGATTTTCGTCGAAGAAGAGATCGACGACTTCGTGCCGATCAAGAGCATGCCGGGGGTGATGCGCATTCCCGAGCGCAAGCTGGCCAGTGAAATCGAGCGTTATGCCCGTGCCGGGATCAAGTCGGTGATGACCTTTGGCGTGTCCCATCATCTGGACGCCAACGGCAGCGACACCTGGCGCGAAAACGGCCTGGTCTCGCGCATGTCGCGGATTGCCAAGGACGCGGTGCCGGAAATGATCGTGATGTCCGACACCTGCTTCTGCGAATACACCGATCACGGCCACTGTGGCGTGATGCACAACCACGAAGTCGACAACGACCAGACCCTGATCAACCTCGGCAAGCAAGCCGTGGCGGCGGCGCGTGCCGGCGCTGACGTGATCGCCCCGTCGGCGGCGATGGACGGCCAGGTACGGGCAATTCGCCGGGCACTGGATGACGCCGGTTTCACCCAGATTCCGATCATGGCCTACTCGACCAAATTCGCCTCGGCACTCTACGGCCCGTTCCGCGAGGCCGGTGGCAGCGCGCTGAAGGGCGACCGCAAAAGTTATCAGATGAACCCGATGAACCGCCGCGAAGCCCTGCGCGAATCGCTGCTCGACGAACAGGAAGGCGCCGATGCGCTGATGGTCAAACCGGCCGGCGCGTACCTCGACATCATCCGCGACATCCGTGAAACCTCGAACCTGCCGCTGTCGGCGTATCAGGTCAGCGGCGAGTACGCGATGATCAAGTTCGGCGCGCAGGCCGGTGCAATCGACGAGGATCGCGTGGTGCGCGAAAGCCTGGGCGCGATCAAGCGTGCGGGGGCGGATCTGATCTTCACCTACTTTGCGATGGATCTGGCGCTGGCCGGGATCTGAACCCCAGCGCACAACCCGTGTAGGAGTGAGCCTGCTCGCGATAGCGGTGTATCAGTCACAGCATTTTTGACTGACACACCGCTATCGCGAGCAGGCTCACTCCTACAGTTTTGTGCTGGGTCAGGGGCAGTTGAAGTAGGGGCGGATGCCGTGATCCCGGAAATACCGCTCGATCACCTTCGGATCCGCACTGTTATCGGCAATCGCCACATAGGTATCCGGGCGCAGCAGATAAAACCCGTTACGCGCCAACCCCGCCGTGTCAAACGCCGGTCGCCAGTCGAACACGTGCAGCGGCAGATGGTGTTCGTTGCACCAGGCGATCATCTCGTCGCTGGTGTCGCCGTACACGTGCACCTGCCAGCACGGCTGGCGCAGCGGTTCGTAGTTATCCCCCTCACCATCATGCGCCCACGGCAAGCGGTCGCCGCCGTGGACGTGGCCGGCCGTGCCCTGGCTCAGCGGCATGCCGCGATAGTTGAGGGTGACTTGCGAGACGGTGCGAAACAGGAACTCGCGGCTGGCCTCGAATGAAGCCATTTTCGGGATCAGAAACGGCGCCAGGCGTGTGCGCAGCAGATCGGCGATGCGCCCCTCGGCGGTGACGAACGTGAACACCTTGTCGGTGGTCGACACCAGCCGCCGAGCGAAGGCAATGCGCTCGGTTTCGTAAGTGTCGAGCAGCTTCGTCGTGGCGCTGCCGTTGAGCACGGCGGCGAGTTTCCACGCCAGATTGATCGCATCGCCAATGCCGGTGTTCATGCCCTGGCCGCCGGCGGGGCTGTGCACGTGCGCGGCATCGCCGAGCAGAAACGCCCGGCCGCTGCGAAAGTGCTCGGCCACGCGGTGATGCACGCGGTAGGTGGAGAACCAGTTGACCTCGTCGATGTGCACTTTCAGGTGCTCGATGGCGCGGCTGCTGACGTCGGCAAATTGCAGGGTTTCGGCGCGGTCGGCACGTTCGTCGCGGACCGTGCCGATCAGTCGCGCGCGGCCTTCACCGGCCAGCGGGAACACCGCGAGAAAATCCGCTTCGTCCAGATCCAGGTGCAGTTCGCCATTGAGCGCCGGGCCGCTGGCCTGTACATCCGCGACGTAGAAAATCTGCTGATAGGTGCCGCCCGGAAAACCGCTGTCGAGGGCTTTGCGCACCACCGAGCGGGCGCCATCGCAGCCTGCCAGATAGCATGCCTGACACATTTCCTGTTGCCCGTCGGGCAAGCGCAGATGCGCGCTGAGCCCATCGCCGGTTTCTTCGAAACTCTCGAGTTCGGTGTTGCGCTCAACGACTACGTCGTAGTCCTCGAGGCGCTCAAGCAGGAGCCGTTCGTGCTGATCCTGGGGAAAGATTTCGATGAACGAGTAGGGCGTCAGGCCTTCGCCGATGCGCTGCAACGGCAACTGCGCGACCGGTTTGCCCTTGACCCAGAAATTCGCCGCCGCGACCTTGTGGCCGTTGCGCACCACGGTGTCGGCCAGGTCCATCTGGCGGTACAACTCCAGGGTGCGTGCCTGCACCGCCAGCGCCCGCGAGGTGGTGCCGGGGGCGGAGGTCTTGTCGATGATACGCACGCGCACGCCCAGTTTGCTCAGCCACAGGGCCAGCACCAGACCGGTCGGGCCGGCACCGATGATCAGTACGTCGCTGCGGTTCATGGCCTGTCCTCCGTTGGCTGTGCAGCAAGTATGGATCAGCAGGGTGGGGCGGCCAGTTTGTCGGCCAGACGGAAAAAGGCCCCGCGGCGGTGGCGCTGCCGAGCCTTATTGATATCTGGCTGAGATTTTGTGGCGAGGGAGCTTGCTCCCGCTGGGTCGCGAAGCGGCCCTCCGCTTCTTTGATCAAAGCGGACTGCTGCGCAGTCCAGCGGGAGCAAGCTCCCTCGCCACAGGGGGTGTTCAACAGCGGGTTAGAAATCGATGGTGCCCGACAGCTTCGCCACCCGTGGCTCACCCTGGGTCAGATAGCCGCCCTGCGCCGATTCCCAGTATTTCTTGTTGGCCAGGTTCTCGACGCCCAGACGCAGGGTCACGTCTTTCTGCGAAACCTTGAAGGCGTAACGCGCACCGGCGTCGAAGCGGTTCCAGGTCGGCAGGCTGAGGTTGTTGGCCGCGTCGGCGTACTGGCCGCCGGTGCGCAGCATCCGCGCATTCAGCGCCACACCTTGCAGGCCCGGTACATCCCAGTCGGCGCCAGCGTTGAACTGGAAGCTCGGCACACCGATGGCGCGGTTGCCGTCGTTGGCGCCGTTCTGGGTGTTGCGCAGCTCGGTGTCCATCAGGGTCAGGCCGCTGATCAGACGCAGGCCATTGATCGGCTCGCCGAACACGTTCATTTCCACGCCTTTGTTGATCTGTTCGCCTTCACGCACGTAAGTGCAGGTGGTGGCGCTGTTGATTTCGCAGTAACCGTCGCTTGGCTGTTCGATGCGATACACGCCCAGGCTCGCGCCGTAGCTGCCCATGTCGACCTTGACCCCGGCCTCTGTCTGCTTGGAGCGCGCCGGTGCGTAGACTTCGTTGCCGTTGGTCACGCGCAAGCCGCCGGTGCTGGTCGGCGAGGTCGGGCCTTGCGCCAGGCCTTCGATGTGGTTGGCGTAGAACGACACATGTTCCCACGGCTTGAACACGATGCCGTAGACCGGCGTGGTGATCGATTCGTCGTAGCTCGACTTGCGGCTGCCGCTGCCGTAACTGGCGTAGTTGTAGCCCTGCACCACCAGTTGCTGACGACGCAGGCCGGCGGTGATCAGCAGGCGGTCGTCGAAGAAACCGAGGGTGTCGGAGAGCGCGAGGCTGCGGTTGAAGGTCTTGCCGACGATGCCCGGATCGCTGAGGTCGCCGCCGGAAAAATTGCCGACCGGCGACGGCGTTTCCACCGGGTGGTAGATGTTGTTGGCGTACTTGGTCAGGTCGAAATCGTAGGCGCTGCGCTGTTCCGCCCACAGGCCGCTCAGACCGAAATTGAGCTTGTGGCTGACCGCGCCGGTGTTGAACTTGCCGTTGAGCCCGGCCATCAGGCTGGTGTTGTCTTCATCGTGCGGAATGAACGAGCCGGTGGTGTACGAAGCGCCATTGTTGCCCACCAGCGTGGTCGAGTTGTAGCGGCCGACTTCGCGGGTGTGTTTGGCGCCGCCGGCGACGTACGCGGTCCAGTTGTCGTTCAGGTCGTATTCGGCGCGGAGCATGCCGAAAGTGTCCTCGATGTCGGTGTAACCCCATTTCGGCGCGTAGTTGGTGTCGGCCGATGGCGCGTCCGGAATGTGCGTGGCAGTGCCGAGGTTGACCGAGTTGCGGCCGCCGTTGACGCGCTCCTTCTGGTAGGCGAAGTCACCGGAAATACGCAGCGCGTCACCGCGATAATCGAGGCCGACGCTGAACAGTTTCGAGCGCTGGTTTTCGTGGTCGATGCCGGTGTCGCCTTCGCGCTGGGACAGGTTGATCCGCGCGCCGAAGCGGTTGTCTTCACCGAAACGCTGGCCGATATCGAAGTGCTGACCGATGCGGCCTTCGCTGTTGATGTCGGTGGTGTAGCGGCGCAGCGGCTCGTCGCCGGCACGCTTGGGCTGCAGGTTGACGCCGCCACCGATGCCGGAACCGGTCGGGGTTACGCCGTTGATGAAAGCGTTGGGGCCTTTGAACACTTCCACACGCTCCAGGGCATCAGTGGAAATGATCTGCCGTGGCAGCACGCCGTACAGGCCGTTATAGGAAATGTCGTCACCGTTGAGCGGCAGGCCGCGGATCATGAACACCTGCGCCTGGTTGGAGAAACCCGAAGCCTGGCGCACCGACGAATCGTTGAGCAGCACGTCGGCGACGTTTTCCGCCTGTTGGTCCTGAATCAGCTGTTCGGTGTAGGACGCGGCGCTGAAGGGCACATCCATCATGTCCTGATTGCCCAACACGCCGAGCTGGCCGCCACGCGCGACCTGACCGCCGGAATAGGCCGGGGGCAGGGCGTTGGGCGTCGGTGCCTGGGCATTGATGTTGACGTCCTCCAGCACCAGCGCTTGGTTATCGCCTTCGGCGGCGTGAGCGGTGACAGTCAGGGAGCACAGCAGGGCGAGAAGCGTCGGGCGAAAAGGGACAGCGAGACGAGCTGAGGCGGGCATGTCGATACCTGGAGGCGTACGGCCGGTGAGAAAAATTGAACGGCGCGGGGGAACTCCTTGCGCAAATACGACTCCAGGCGCAAATGATAGTAGTTCGCAGTAACGTTTTGCAAACTGTTTATCTTGCTGAAATTCCAGATCCGAATGAAAACCTGTGGCGAGGGGATTCATCCCCGATGGCGCGCGGAGCGGGCCGCTTTAATATTGGAGGGCTGCTGCGCAGTCCATCGGGGATAAATCCCCTCACCACAAAGGTCACAGTCCTAGCCTGCGTCACTCCTTTGATCGTATGGTGAACCCGCCTTAACGCACGCCAAGGAGCGCCATGCACACCCCTCGATTACTCATTACCCTCGCCGCGCTGCTGGCGCTCGCCGGTTGCGCCGGCCAGCGCAGCCAGGAGCCGGCGCCACGTGCGCCCGCCGAAGTAAAGGCCGAAATCGTCCGGCTGATGCCGACAAAAGTGCCCGACCGCCAAGGCTGGGCCACCGACATCTACGCCGCGTTCGCCGCGCAGAACATCAGCCCGACCACGCAAAACCTCTGTTCGGTGCTGGCCGTGGCCGAGCAGGAATCAACCTATCAGGTAGACCCGACGGTGCCGGGGCTGGGCAAGATCGCTCGCGACGAAATCGACCGCCGCGCCGGCAAGGCGCACATCCCCGGAATGCTGGTCAGCGCCGCGCTGGCGGTGCGTTCGCCCAGCGGCAAAAGCTACAGCGAACGCCTCAACGCGGCACGCAGCGAGAAAGAGTTGAGCGCGATCTTCGACGATTTCATTGGCATGGTGCCGATGGGCCGCACCTTGTTCGGCGGCTTCAACCCGGTACACACCGCCGGACCGATGCAGGTCAGCATCGAATTCGCCGAGCAGCACGCCAAGGATTATCCGTACCCGGTCAACGGCACGATCCGCCACGAAGTATTCACCCGTCGTGGCGGCATGTACTTCGGTATCGCGCATTTACTTGGCTACCCGGTGAGTTACCGCGAGCCACTGTATCGCTTCGCCGACTTCAATGCCGGTTGGTACGCCAGCCGCAATGCCGCGTTCCAGAACGCCGTCAGCCGAGCTTCGGGCATCCCGCTGGCGCTGGATGGCGACTTGATCCGCTACGACTCGATCATGCCCGGCACGACCGAACTGGCGGTGCGCACCCTCGGCAAGTCGCTGGGCATGCGCAACCCGACCATTCGCGATCAACTGGAGAAGGGCAAGACCCTGGAATTCGAAGAAACCAAACTCTACCAGCGCGTGTTCGAACTCGCCGAGCAGGCTGAAGGCAAGACCTTGCCACGTGCGGTGTTGCCGGGGATCGTTTTGCAGAGCCCGAAAATCACCCGCAAACTGACCACGGCGTGGTTCGCCAAACGTGTGGATGAGCGCTACAAACGCTGCATGGCCAAGGGCGGGTGAGCCGCCGTTACAGCACTCTGACTGCGCGGCGGCCCGGTTGGCTTGCCCCAATCAACCTGTGGGAGCGAGCTTGCTCGCGAAGGCGTCGTGTCAGTCGGCACTCATGTCACTGGAAGACCGCTATCGCGAGCAGGCTCGCTCCTGCAGGGATTTGTATCTGTCTTCAGGCCGGAGGCTTTCAGCAGTTCCTGTGTATAGGGGTGCTGCGGTGCAGCAAAAATCTCCCGCGACGAACCCTGTTCCACCACCTTGCCATCCTTGATCACCATCAGGTCGTGGGCCAGCGCATGCACCACCGCCAGGTCATGGCTGATAAACAAATACGTCAGCCCATGCTTGATCTGCAGTTGCCGCAACAGATCCACCACTTGTTTCTGCACCGTGCGATCCAGCGCCGAGGTCGGTTCGTCGAGCAGGATCAGCGCCGGCTCCAGCACCAGTGCGCGGGCGATGGAGATGCGCTGGCGCTGGCCGCCGGAAAATTCGTGGGGGTAGCGATGACGGCTCTTGGGGTCGAGGCCGACTTCTTCAAGTACGCGAATCACTGCTGCTTCGCGCTCGGCCTCGGTGCCGATGCCATGGGTCAGCAACCCTTCGGCAATGATCTGCTGCACCGACATGCGCGGGCTCAGGCTGCCGAACGGGTCCTGGAACACCACCTGAATCTGCCGCCGCAAGGGGCGCATCAAACGCTGATTGAGCAGGCTCAACTGCTTGTTGCCGAAGCGAATATCGCCCTCGGATTCCACCAGCCGCAGGATCGCCTGGCCCAGCGTCGATTTGCCCGAACCGGACTCGCCGACAATCCCCAGGGTCTTGCCGCGTTGCAGGCGGAAACTGACCCCGTTCACCGCTTTGATGTAATCCTGCGAACGACTGAACAGCGCCTTGGGCAGGGGAAACCAGACCTTCAGATCATCGACTTCCAGCAGGTTGTGCTGGTACGGACTCGGCACCGGCGCGCCGCTCGGTTCAGCTTCGATCAGCAAGCGGCTGTAAGGATGCTGCGGCGCGCGAAACAGCGTCTCGCAGTCAGCCTGTTCAACGATTTCGCCGTGGCGCATCACGCATACCCGTTGCGCGATGCGCCGCACCAGATTCAGATCGTGACTGATCAGCAGCATCGACATGCCGAGCCGCTGTTGCAGTTCGATCAGCAACTCGAGAATTTTCTGCTGCACGGTCACGTCCAGCGCCGTGGTCGGCTCATCGGCGATCAGCAGTTCCGGTTCGTTGGCCAGTGCCATCGCAATCATCACCCGTTGCCGCTGACCGCCGGAGAGCTGATGCGGATAGGCTTTCAAACGCTGCAACGGCTGGCGAATGCCCACCAGTTCCAGCAGCTCCAACGTGCGCTCACGGGCTGCGCGGCCCTTGAGACCCTTGTGAATCTCCAGCACTTCGCCGACCTGTCGCTCCACGGTGTGCAGGGGATTGAGCGAGGTCATCGGCTCCTGGAAAATCATCGCAATCCGGTTGCCGCGCAAACCACGCATCTGCTGCTCGCTGGCGTGCAGCAAGTTCACCCCGTTGTAAGCAATCGAACCGTTGCTGCTGACGGTTTTGCCCGGCAGCAGACGCAAAATCGAATGCGCCGTCACCGACTTGCCCGAGCCGGACTCACCGACCAGCGCCAGGCATTCGCCTCGGCGGATATCGAGGTGCAAACCGTGCACCACTTCCTGCCCGGCGAAGGCGACACGCAGGTCGCGGATTTCCATCAGGTTGTCGCTCATCTCAGCTCCTCGGATCAAGATCGTGGATCAAACGCATCACGGCAAGCCTCACCGATGAACACCAACAACGACAAAATCAGCGCCAAGGCAAAAAACGCCGTCAGCCCCAGCCACGGCGCTTGCAGATTGCGCTTGGCCTGGCCGATCAGTTCGCCCAGCGAGGCGGTCCCGGCGGGCATGCCGAAACCGAGGAAATCCAGCGCGGTGAGGGTGGCGATGGCGCCGGTCAGAATGAACGGCAGGTAGGTCAGTGTGGAGGTCATCGCGTTGGGCAGGATGTGCCGCAACATCAGTTCGCTGTCGGTCAGCCCCAGCGCCCGCGCAGCTTTGACATATTCCAGATTGCGGCCACGCAGGAACTCCGCGCGCACCACATCCACCAATGCCAGCCAGGAAAACAGCGCCATGATCCCCAGCAACCACCAGAAGCTCGGCGAGACAAAACCGGACAGAATGATCAGCAGATACAGCACCGGCAGCCCCGACCAGATTTCCAGCACCCGTTGCCCAAGCAAATCGACCCAGCCACCGTAATAACCCTGCAAGGCTCCGGCAACGATGCCGACCAACGCACTGATGCCGGTGAGGATCAGCGCAAACAGAATTGAAATCCGCGTGCCGAAAATCACCCGTGCCAACACGTCCCGGGCCTGATCGTCGGTGCCCAGCCAATTGCTGGAAGAGGGTGGGCTGGGTGCCGGTTCAGTCAGGTCGTAATTGACCGTGTCGTAGCTGAACGGGATCGGCGGAAACAGCATCCAGCCGCCCTGATCCTCGATCAGCGAGTGCACGTAAGCGCTGGCGTAATCCGGCTGGAACGGCAGCTCGCCACCGAAATCGGTTTCCAGGTATTCGCTGAGGATCGGGAAGTACCAGGCGCCGTGGTAGCGGATCACCAACGGTTTGTCGTTGGCGATCAGTTCGCCACCGAGGCAGATCAGGCACAGCCCGAGGAACAGCCACAACGACCAGCGCCCACGGCGATTGGCCTTGAACTGCGCGACCCGGCGCTGACCCAGAGGAGAGAGTGTGAACATCAGGCAGTCCTCGCCGAGAAGTCGATGCGCGGGTCGAGCAGGGTGTAGCAGAGGTCGCCGATCAGCTTGATCAACAGGCCAAACAGGGTGAACAGGAACAGCGCGCCGAACACCACCGGGTAGTCACGCGACACCGCCGCCTCGTAACTCATGCGCCCGAGGCCGTCGAGGTTGAAGATGGTTTCAATCAGCAAGGAACCGGCGAAAAACACCTCGATCAGCGCCGAGGGCACCCCGGCCACCACCAGCAGCATCGCGTTGCGAAACACGTGGCCGTAAAGCACGCGGCGCTCGGTCAAACCCTTGGCCCGCGCGGTGATCACGTACTGGCGGCTGATCTCGTTGAGGAAGCTGTTTTTGGTGAGGATGGTCAGGGTGGCGAACCCGCCGATCACCAGCGCCGTGACCGGCAACACCAGGTGCCAGAGGTAGTCGCCGACCTTGCCCAAGGTGCTGAGGCTGTCGAAGTTATCCGACATCAGGCCCTGCACCGGAAACCAGTTGACGTAGCTGCCGCCGGCGAACACCACGATCAGCAGCATCGCAAACAGAAACGCTGGCATCGCATAGCCAATGATGATCGCCGTGCTGCTCCAGACATCGAACGCGCTGCCGTTGCTGATTGCTTTGCGGATGCCCAGCGGGATTGAAATCAGGTAGGTGATCAGCGTCGCCCACAGGCCGAGTGACAACGACACCGGCAGTTTCTGCACGATCAGATCGGTGACCTTGGCGCCGCGAAAGAAACTGCTGCCCAGATCCAGCTGTGCGTAGTTTTTCAGCATCAGCCATAGGCGTTCGTGCATCGGTTTGTCGAAACCGTAGTGATGCTTGATTTCCTCGATCAGCGCCGGATCGAGGCCACGGCTGCTGCGCCCGGCACCGCCAACCGAGGCGACTTCGCCACCGCCGCCCATGTTGTGTCCGCCGAAGCCTTGCAGGCGGGCAATGGCTTGTTCGACCGGGCCACCCGGCGCGGCCTGCACGATGAGGAAATTGACCACCAGAATGCACAGCAGCGTGGGGATGATCAGCAGCAAACGTCGACTCAGATAACGCAGCATGTCACTGGCCCCCCGCGAGCTGGGTGTGCATCTGTTGCGTGGTCAACGGCTTGGCCGAGACCTCCCACCAGGTGTTGAGGCCTTCGTCGTACGCCGGTTGCACCGGTGGCATGCCGAAGCGGTTCTGATACACCGTTGGCGTGCCTTTGGAGTAGTAGTTGGGAATCATGTAGTAACCCCATTGCAGCACCCGGTCGAGGGCGCGGGCGTAATGCACCATGGCGTCGCGGGTGTCGGCCTTGACCAGCCCGTCGATCAGTTGATCGACCGCCGGGTTGGCCAGCACCATCGAGTTCGAACTGCCGACTTGCGTGGCACTTTGCGAGGCATACAGGCTGTACAGCTCGCGGCCGGGGGAGACGATCGGATCGCCGCTGCGCGGGAAACTGGTGACGATCATGTCGTAGTCCCGGGCGTTGAGGCGGTTGACGTATTGCGCCGAGTCGATCCGGCGCAGATTGAGGGTGATGCCGATCTGCGCGAGGGTGCGTTTGAACGGCAACAGCATGCGGTCGAAACCGCCCTGACCGTCGAGAAAGGTGAACTCCAGAGGTTCGCCGGCGGCGTTGATCAGTCGGCTGTGTTGTGGTGTCCAGCCGGCCTCGGCGAGCAGCTTCAGCGCTTGCAGCTGTTTGTCTCGGATGTAGCCGCTGCCGTCGGTTTTCGGCGCCTGATACACCGTGGTGAACACCTCGTCGGGAATCTGCCCGCGCAACGGTTCGAGGATCTTCAGTTCCTCGGCGTCGGGCAGGGCGGTGGCGGCCATTTCACTCTTCGGCCAAAAGCTGTTCTGGCGCACGTAGAAGCCACGCATCATCTGCTTGTTGGTCCATTCGAAATCCCACAGCAGGCTGATCGCCTGACGCACACGGCGATCCTGAAAGATCGGGTTTTGCAGATTGAACACGAAGCCTTGGGCGGCGGTAGGTTTTTCCGGAGCGAGGATCGCCTGCTGTAAGCGACCGTCACGCAGCGCCGGACTGTCGTAACCCACCACATAACCGGACGAGGAAAACTCGCGGTTGTAGTCGAAGGCCCCGGCCTGCAACAGTTGCCGGGCGACGTCGGTGTCACCGTAGAAATTCACCGTGAGCGTGTCGAAGTTGTACATGCCGCGACTGACCGGCAGGTCCTTGCCCCACCAGTCCGGGTCACGCTGAAAACTGATGCTGCGTCCGGCATCGACCTTGCTCACGCGGTACGGGCCGCTGCCCAGCGGTGGCTCGAAGCCGCCGCCGTTGGCGAAATCGCGAGTCTTCCACCAGTGTTCGGGCACCACGCGTAGCGTCGCGAGGTCCAGCGCCAGGGTGCGGTTGAGGTTGTTCTTGAAGGTGAAGCGCACCTGCCGTGGGCCTTCGATCAGCACGTCCTGCACGTCGGCGTATTGCTGGCGATAACTGAGGCTGCCCTTGGTCATCAGCAGGTTGAAGGTGTAGCGCACGTCCTCGGCGGTGATCGGCGTGCCGTCGGCGAAGCGCGCCTTGGGGTTGAGGGTGAAGCGTACCCAGAGGCCCTCGGCATCGCGTTCCATCTGTTGCGCGACCAGCCCGTAAACAGTGTAGGGCTCGTCCAGCGAACGGAACGCCAGCGGCGCATACACCCAGTCGTTGATCTGCACCACGGAAATGCCTTGATCGGCATACGGGGTGATGTAGTTGTACTGGCCGATTTCCATCGACGCGCGACTGAGCGAACCACCCTTGGGCGCGTCGGGATCGACGAAATCGAAATGCTTGAAACCCGCCGGATACTTCGGCGCCTCGCCGTATACCGTCAGTGCGTAGCTGCCGGCGGCCAGCGCCGAGGTGCCGGTGCACAGCAGTGCGCTGCCCAAAAGCAGGCCAGCCATGTTGCGCATGAATCTCATGAAGTTTTTCCTCTAAGCCCGAAAACTCACTGGCAACGCTGAAAACTGTGGCGAGGGAGCTTGCTCCCGCTGGGCTGCGAAGCAGCCCCAAAAAATCGGATTAACCCTGCAGATTTTTGTGAGTGCTGCGCACTCAAGCGGGAGCAAGCTCCCTCGCCACAAAGGTTTGCATTCACCCGGTGTCGCGGTGTAATGCCTTGATCGGCATACGGAGTGATGTAGTTGTACTGGCCGATTTCCATCGACGCGCGACTGAGCGAACCGCCCTTGGGCGCATCGGGATCGACGAAATCGAAATGCTCGAAACCCGCCGGATACTTCGGCGCCTCGCCGTATACCGTCATTGCGTAGCTGCCGGTGGCCACTGCTGAGGTGCCGGTGCATAACAGTGCGCTGCCCAAAAGCAGGCCAGCCATGTTGCGCATGAATCTCATGAAGTTTTTCCTCTAAGCCCGAAAACTCACTGGCAACGCTGAAACTGTGGCGAGGGAGCTTGCTCCCGCTGGGCTGCGAAGCAGCCCCCAAAAAATCAGATTAACCCTGCAGATTTTTGTGAGTGCTGCGCACTCAAGCGGGAGCAAGCTCCCTCGCCACAAAGGTTTGCATTCACCCGGTGTCGCGGTGTAATGCCTTGATCGGCATACGGGGTGATGTAGTTGTACTGGCCGATTTCCATCGACGCGCGACTGAGCGAACCGCCCTTGGGCGCGTCGGGATCGACGAAATCGAAATGCTCGAAACCCGCCGGATACTTCGGCGCCTCGCCGTATACCGTCAGTGCGTAGCTGCCGGCGGCCAGTGCTGAGGTGCCGGTGCATAGCAGCGCACTGCCGAGCAGCAGAGCGGCCATGTTGCGCATGAAAGTCATGAAGTTCTTC
Source organism: Pseudomonas sp. NPDC088414 (assembly GCF_044753325.1). Lineage (NCBI taxonomy): Bacteria > Pseudomonadati > Pseudomonadota > Gammaproteobacteria > Pseudomonadales > Pseudomonadaceae > Pseudomonas > Pseudomonas sp. NPDC088414. The sequence continues at coordinate 149,712 of NZ_JBIVMY010000002.1, forward strand.
CTCTAAGCCCGAAAACTCACTGGCAACGCTTAAAACTGTGGCGAGGGAGCTTGCTCCCGCTGGGCTGCGAAGCAGCCCCAAAAAAATCGGATTAACCCTGCAGATTTTTGTGAGTGCTGCGCACTCAAGCGGGAGCAAGCTCCCTCGCCACAAAGGTTTGCATTCACCCGGTGTTGCGGTGTTTTGTGCTTTAGAAGTGATACGTCATGCGCGCAAACAGCGTGCGGCCCAGCGGGTCGGTGTAGCGCGGGTCATAGCCGCTCTGGAAGTTGTAGGCCTGGTTGGAGAACGGCGGGTTGCGGTCGAACATGTTCTTCATCCCGGCATCGACATCCAGCACCTTGTTGAAGGTGTAGCCGGCCGACAGGTCCCACACCGAATACGACGCCACGCGCGCATGGGTATCGCGGTCGTAGTCGTTGTAACCGGTGGTGAAGCGGTTGGTCAGCGACGCGCGAGCCGCGCCGAAGGTCCAACTGCCGGTGAGGTTGTGTTTCCAGCGCGCGATCACCCCATCCCCTTCGAAGTCGCCGACCTTGTCGGTGAACGGGCCTTTGATGGTGCTCTGGAAGTCGTAACTGTCGACGTAGGTGCCTTGCAGTCCGAGACCGAACTGGCCGTAAGGCGTGTTCGGGAAGCGGTAGTCCAGCGACACATCGACACCGTTGGTCTCGACGATACCGAGGTTGGCGTTGCCGGTGACGATGTAGTTGAGCGTACCGTCGGCGTTGCGCACGAAGCGATCCGGGTAGCTGCCGGCCTGATCGAACACGGTGGATTCAGGGAACGGCTGGATCTGGTTGGAAATGTGAATCCACCAGAAATCCAGACCCACCGACAGGTTGCTGACCGGCTGATAGACGAAGCCCAGCGTCACGTTGCGCGCCTTCTCCGGGGCCAGGTCTTCGTTACCGCCAATCTGGTTGAGGAACTGCTGGCCGCAATCGCGCCCGCCGTTGCCACCCGGTTGCACCACGCCACCGGTACACAGCACCGGGTCGTTGTAGTAGCCCTGGGTGTAGGTGATGCTGCGCGGCGAATACAGCTCGTAAAGTGACGGTGCACGGAAGCCTTCACTGTAGGCGCCGCGCACCACCAGCTCTTTGAGCGGTTGATAACGGAACGAATATTTCGGGTTGGTGGTGCTGCCGAAGTCGCTGTATTTGTCGTGACGCACGGCGGCGGACAGTTCGAGGCTGTCGAGCACCGGCACGTTGATTTCGGCATACGCGGCTTTCACGCTGCGGTCGCCCTCGACGCTGCCGGCCGGGTCGATGCCGAGGCTCTGAATGTCGCCGGCAAACTGCTCGAAATCCTGATGGAATTTCTCTTTGCGGTACTCGCCACCCAGTGCCAGACCGGCAGGGCCGGCACCGAACCAGTCACCGATCTCGCGGCTGACCCGCCCGTCGAAACCGGCGACGCGGCCGACAGCGGTGGAGTAGGCGCCGTGGTACATGGCCTGGTCGATGTACTGCTGACCGGCGGCCGATTGCGGGCCGAACGGGTTGAGCAGACCACTGGCCAGACCGTTGATCATCGCCTGATCGCTGACATATCCGCTGGTGACGCTGGAGACGATTTTGTTCTGGTTGTACGAGGCGCCGACGTTGTAATCCCAACCGCCGACCAGACCGTCGAAGCTCAGCAGAAAGCGCTGACTGGTGTTCTGGTCTTTCGATTCACGCGGGCCGGCAGCAGTCTCGCGCCAGTTGACATCGACCGGCTGCGTCGGGTCGAGGGCGAAGCCGGTCGGGCCGGGGGTGATGCCGTTGCCGGGGTAGTAGGGCGACGACGAGTCCAGGCTCAAACCGGTGAGCGGCGCCGGGCCGACCGCCGTGGCGTTGTTGTTGCGCGACCAGAAGTATTCGAGGTTGACGTTGTGGTCATCCGCCAGCTTGCCGGTGGTCTTGCCGAAGAACGACGTCTTTTCGGTTTGCGGAATCAGGTCGATGTATTCACGGGTACTGAAACGGCACAAGCCGTCGCGGGCCACCAGGTTGGGGCCGTTGCAATTGCTGTTGGCCAACGGGTTGGTGGCGTTGCCGTTCTGGCTGTAGTTGCCGGGGAACGCGGTGCCGGAGGTCTGGTCCAGACCACGTCCGGGCACATAGTCGCGGGCGAAGGAGCGGTCGTTGGCATCGAGGTTCTGCTGCTTGTTGTAGTTGAATACACCGAGCACGTTGAAGCGGTCTTGCTCCAGATCTCCGTAGCCCCAACTGGCACTCATGTCTTTGCTGGCACCGCCGCCGCTGTGGGTCGGGGTTTCGCCACCGAGGGTGAGCTGGCCGTCGGTCAGGGATTTCTTGGTGATGAAGTTGATCACGCCGCCGATGGCGTCGGTGCCGTACAGGGCTGATGCGCCGTCGCGCAGCACCTCCACGCGCTCGATCGCGGCAAACGGGATCATGTTCAGATCCACCGCGCCGCCGGCCGAGTTGGTGCCCGACAAGGCGTTGTTCGCCAGGCGTCGACCGTTGAGCAGCACCAGCGTTTTGTTCGCGCCGATGCCGCGCATGTCGGCAAACGAAGCGCCGCCAGTAGCGGCGCCGACCGAGCCGGCGCTGTTGTTGATCGACTGGCTGCCGGTGATCCGCTGCACCAGTTCGGCGGTGGTGGTCACGCCCTGTTTGCGCAACTCATCGGCCTTGAGGATGGTGATCGGCACCGCCGTTTCCGCGTCGACCCGGCGAATCGCCGAACCCGTCACTTCCACCCGTTGCAGTTGCGTGGTCGGCGCCACCACCGCTGCCGCAGCGGGCACGGCGGCGTTGTCATCCTCGGCGGCTTGCACAGTCCCGGCGCCCATCCCCATGGCCACCAGATACAACGGGACAAAACGGTGACGAGAGATCGTTGCCACCAACGGTTTGAGCGTGAAGCGTGGAGTGTTCATCAGCATGGTTGTTTCCGACTTGTCAGACGTTATCGAATTGGCCTTGTGAGCCCCTCATTGCTCCGCTTTCGGTGATACCGCGTGCGGAAAACCACTTTCTTCAAGCAAGCCGATCCCCTCCGAACACGCGTTGCGTTTTTTCGGTCGGCTGATTGCGACGGGATGCTTCAGCGGTGCCGGGCGCGCTTCTAAACGCGCGGCCGGCACCGCACTCAGTGGGTGGTCATCACCGAAATCTTGCTGATGCCCGAGCGTTCGATGGATGCCATGGCCTTGGCCACCTGGCCATAATTGACGTTGGCGTCGGCCTGCAACTGCACCCGCACTTCGGCGTCCTTGGCCTTGACCTCCTTGAGGCTGGCCTCCAAAGACTCCGGCGCCAGTTCGGTTTTCGCCAGATAGAACTTGCCGTCCTGATCGACGCTGACCACCACCGGGTCTTTCTTTTCGGCGGGGGCGACGGCATCGGTTTTCGGCAGGTTGACCTTGATCGCGTTGGTCATCAGCGGTGCGGTGACGATGAACACCACCAGCAGCACGAGCATCACGTCCACCAGCGGCGTGACGTTCATTTCGCTGAGCACTTCATCGCTGTCTTGCGTGGAAAAGGACATCAGCTGGCCTCCCGCACGGCGGCTGTGGTTTTACTGGCGATGGCCTGACGGCTGATGGAAAACGCACTGCGCGAGGCGAGGGCGTCGAAGTCGTGAGCGAAGTCATCCATGTCTGCCGAGGCGAGTTTCAGGCGGCGCAGGAAGAAGTTGTAAATCAGCACCGCCGGGACCGCGACGGCGATCCCCACACCGGTGGCGATCAGTGCATGACCGATCGGGCCGGCGACCGCTTCAAGGCTGGCCGAACCGGTTTCGCCGATGCTTTGCAGGGCTTCCATGATTCCCCACACGGTACCGAACAGACCAATGAACGGCGCGGTGCTACCGATACTGGCGAGGATCGCCTGACCGTTTTCCAGCGAGCGGCGTTCTTTCTGGATCTGCTGGCGCAGGTTGCGCTCCAGGCGATCGGAGCGGTTGATGGTGTGCGCCAGTTGTTGCGTGGTGCGCGGCGATTCTTCCACCAGCAAGGCTTCGAAACCGCTGCTGGCGATGCGTGCCAGCGAGCCCGGATACTGGCTGGCGTGTTCGGCCGCGGTGAGCAGATCCGGCGCGCCCCAGAAGGCTTTGCTGAACTGTTTGTTCTGGGCTTTCTGGCGCAGGTATTGCGCCGACTTGACCAGCAGGATCGCCCAGCTGACCACGGAAAACAGCACCAGGCCCCAGAGCACACCGGGGACAATCATCGAAGACAGTGAATTGTTCATCGCTACACCTCGCTTGCATTAAGTCGGTTGTGAGTTCGTCGGGTTGTGCCGTTATTGCGGCAATTTGAAATCGATGGTCTGGGTGGCGAAGCCGTCAATCGGCGTGTCACCGCGTTTGGCCGGAATGAACTTCCAGTTCTTCACCGCCGCGACGGCGGCGTCATCCAGTTGCGGCTTGCCGCTGGACTTGGTCACTGTCACCGAGCCGGCGCGACCGTTGGCCAGCACCTGAATGCGCAGCACCACGCTGCCTTCCCAATTGCGCCGCAGCGCCAGCGACGGGTATTCCGGCGGCGGGTTGCCAAGGCTGGCGAGACCGGAAATCGCTGCCGATTCCTTGACCGGGGCAGGCGCGGCGGCCGGGGCCGGTGGCGCGCTCGGTGTCGCCGGCGCAGCGGGAGCGGCCGGTTGTGCCGGGGCGGGCGGAGCTTTCGGCGGCTCGACTTTCTTCACCGGTTTGGGCTTCTCGACCGGTTTCGGTTTTTCGATCGGCTTGGGTTTCTCTGCCGGTTTTGGCGGGGGCTTGACCGCGTCTTCATCTTCCACCGGTTGTTCCGGTTCCGGTGGTGGAGGGGGCGGCGGTGGTGGTTCCGGTGTGGGCGGTGCCGGCGGCGTCGGGCTGCTTAGCTCGACGGTCATTTCCGGAATCTGCGGCGGGGTCGGCAGTGGCTCGGGCCGGCTCTGCTGGAAAAACCACCAGGCGCCGCCGTGTATCAGCGCTGACACCGCCACCAGCAACAGCATCTGTTGCTTGCTCAACCCGCCAGGCTGCGAAGTGTTGGCCGTGAAGGCCGGCCTGTCCGGTGGCGGCGGGATTGGCGCTTCCCGTAACGGCCCCGGCAGGGTTCTGTGCTTTACCGCATCGTTCATTAAAGCTCCCTCGGGTTGATGAAGGGCAATAAGCTGCCGTCCGAACATAGGGGTGATGTTCGAGTGGGTGGGTGCAACTTTCTTCAAGGTGTGCGCAGGCCGATAGTTGAACTATCTATTGAGCCGGGCTTGCTTACAGTTACTGGCTTAGAGCCATCGACTTCGAGTGTTCATTAGCCATTCCCTGGTGTTGTTCTATGTAGGAGCTGCCGCAGGCTCGGGCCGCGATCGGACGATATTTTGACCTTTGTCCTTATAGGCAACATCAAAAGATCGCAGCCTGCGGCAGCTCCTACAGTTGATTACGCAAATTTTGTTTTGCAACCGCTGTGCCAAATGTTGCCGAAATGTAGAGCGGTTATTTCATGGCTGTTACCCATGTCGCATTTATATAAATTTTATTGGCGGACCGAGTTTTCTTTAGTGCATGACTGTCCACGACCCCAAATTTCGGGGCTTTTTTACGGGCGAGTCAGGCCTGGCGCTGTATCAGGCGGATTTGCCGGATAGAGCCGCTGAGCTCGGGTCTGCCGGGGCATTTGCTGGTGCGCGGCGGACTGATTTGGTGCGGGTCAATGAATTAGCGGGTCACAGGTTGTATTCCTTGTTTTTGTTCAATTGAAATCAATGTCTTGATATTGGTTAGTTGTGATCGGTGGAGCGCTTTTGGTGCAATAAGGAAAAATCTGAAGTTATTGTTCGACAATCCTGCTATTGGTCTTCGAACTGTTGTTGGCGCAATAACTTCATGGGTTGTATTTAAAAAATAAATAGTGTGCTGCCGCTGGCGCAAGCAATGGCGCCAAACGCAGGGCATGACTGTCTGGTTCAGGTAATAAGGTAAGGGTATTGATTGCCGGGACTGTTACGGCGAACTCGGTTTTGCACCGATGAATACCAACAGGCTTTGCAGAGCGTTTGAAGATTCACGCGGTGAACTCCTTGTTGCCAGCTCGGATACGCGAACTTTTGGTTCGGTATCGCACCTTACAAGAACGCGGATAGCGTTCGATGATTGCTCTTGGTGCGGGATGGGCACCGCCAGCGCTGTTTTGCGAGGTTTGAATTCGCAAGTCGCGATTGCATGGGAAAAACGTGCCAAAGCGGATACACCCGCTATAAATAGGGCTACACAGATCTGTCGAGATCGAGGAGGGGGCATGTATCAACTGTACGGACATCGCAATTCAGGTGCCGCAGCCATCGAGGCGGCGCTGGAGTTATGCCAGATCGCCTATCGCTTTATCGATATCGAAGCCTCAAGCGAAGCCGCCGAGGCACTGGCGCGCCTCAATCCACTGAAGCAGGTGCCGACCCTGCAATTGCCCGATGGCAGTGCGATCACCGAAAGTGTGGCGATTCTGATTCATCTGGGCCTGAGCTTTCCCGAATCCGGTCTGTTGCCGGCCAAGGCGGCTGATCGCGATCAGGCGATTCGCGGCATGGTCTACATCGCCAGCAATTGCTACGCGGCCATCGGTGTCATCGATTACCCCGAGCGCTGGCTGGTGATGCCGGACGAAGCCTCACGGCAAAACCTGATGGCCGGCGCCCGTGAGCGTTTGCACTGGAGTTGGGAAGTGTTTGCCGACCAGTTTTCCGCCGAGTTGTACCTGGACGACGAAACGCCCGGCGCGCTGGACGTGCTGGCGGCCGTGGTGACGCGCTGGTCGGGCAGCCGCGAACACCTGCGCCAGAGCCGTCCGGGGTTCTATGCGTGGTTGCAGCGCATCGACCGGCACCCGGTGCTGGCACCTGTCTTCGCCCGGCACTGGCCTTCCTGAATACACCGCAAAACCAATTGTAGGAGTGAGCCTGCTCGCGATAGCGGTCTGTCGGTGACAGCATCATTGACTGACAAACCGCTATCGCGAGCAGGCTCACTCCTACAGGATGTGTGGCGGATTTTGGATCATTCCCCGCGAATGTACTGCTCCAACTGCTTGATCAGCTCCGCCTGTTCGGCAATCGCCTCTTTCACCAGGTCACCGATCGACAGCAGGCCGATCAGTTTGCCGTTCTCCACCACCGGCAAGTGGCGCAAGCGTTTGTCGGACATGATGCCCAGGCAGGTGTCGACGGTCTGGTGGGTGTCCACGGTGATCACCGGTGAAACCATGATGTCGCGCACCGGCGTGCCGACCGACGAGCGCCCGTGCAGCACCAGTTTGCGCGCGTAATCGCGTTCGCTGATGATGCCCAGCACTTCGTCGTTATCCACCACCAGCAAGGCCCCGACGTTTTTCTCGGCCATCTTCATCAGCGCTTCGAGCACCATGTGATCGGGCTTGATCTGGTGCACTTCCTGATTTTTCTGATCTTTGAGCTTGAGCAGTTGGGCGACGGTCTTCATGGCGGTTACTCAGGTGTTGTCGTTGTTCTTCAAGCATCGTAGACCCTGGCGCGCAGGGCAAGGTGGCAAAGCGGCAGATAGCACGCAAAAAACGTCATTTGCCGGTTTTTCCGGCTTGGCTCCAACCCTGTGGCGAGGGAGCTTGCTCCCGCTGGACTGCGTAGCAGGCCCAAACCCTGAGCATTCGGTTTGCCTGATTCACCGCATTGCCTGGTTTTACGACTGCTGCGCAGCCGAGCGGGAGCAAGCTCCCTCGCCACAGGGGATGGGGTTATCTCGGACGATGCCGCGTAGAATGCCCCTCTGATTCAATTCCTGAGGTTGCAGTGGTGGATTTACAGCAGGGCTTCGTCCTGACCCGGCATTGGCGCGATACTCCGGCCGGCACCGAAGTCGAGTTCTGGCTGGCGACCGACGCCGGGCCGCGCCGTGTGCGTCTGGCGCCGCAAACGTCGGTAGCATTTATCCCCGCCGCACAACGCGAAGCGGCCGAACGCCTGCTGCACGACGAAAAGAACGTCGAACTGCGCCCACTGGCCCTGCAGGATTTCGAACATCGCCCGGTGTTGGGCCTGTATTGCCAGCAACACGGCCAGTTGATGCGCCTGGAAACCGCGCTGTCCCGCGCCGGCGTCGATGTCTTCGAAGCCGATGTGCGTCCGCCCGAGCGCTACCTCATGGAGCGTTTCATTACCGCGCCGGTGCTGTTCAGCGGTACTGCCGACGCTGATGGCGTGCTGCTCAACGCCCAGCTCAAACCTGACCCCAAATACCGACCGAAATTGCGCCTGGTCTCGCTGGACATCGAAACCACTGAAACCGGCGAGCTGTATTCCATTGCCCTCGAAGGCTGCGGCCAGCGTCAGGTGTACATGCTCGGCGCGCCCAACGGCGACGCCAGCATCGTTGACTTCGACCTCGAATACTGCGACTCACGCACCGTGATCCTGAAGAAACTCAACGACTGGTTCGCGCTGCACGACCCCGATGCGATCATCGGCTGGAACGTCGTGCAGTTCGACCTGCGCATTCTTCACGAACACGCGCGACGCCTCGGTGTGCCGCTGAAAATCGGCCGTGGCGGTGAGGAGATGCAGTGGCGCGAACACGGCAGCCGCACGCACTACTTTGCCTCGGCGGCGGGGCGCTTGATCATCGACGGCATCGAGTCCTTGCGTTCGGCGACCTGGAGTTTCCCCTCGTTCAGCTTGGAAAACGTCGCCCAGACCCTGCTCGGCGAGGGCAAGGCGATCGACAATCCGTACCAGCGCATGGACGAAATCAACCGCATGTTCGCCGAGGACAAGCCGGCGCTGGCCAAGTACAACCTCAAGGACTGCGAGCTGGTCACGCGGATCTTTGCCAAGACCGAGTTGCTGACGTTTCTCCTCGAACGCGCCAGCGTCACCGGCCTGCCGGCGGATCGCAGCGGTGGCTCGGTGGCGGCGTTCACCCATCTGTATATGCCGCTGATGCATCGCCAGGGCTTTGTCGCGCCGAATCTGGGCACCAACCCGCCACAGGCCAGCCCTGGCGGCTTCGTCATGGATTCGCAGCCGGGGCTGTACGAGTCGGTGCTGGTGCTGGATTACAAGAGTCTGTATCCGTCGATCATCCGCACCTTTCTGATCGACCCGGTGGGCCTGATCGAGGGCCTGCAACACCCGGACGATGCCGATTCGGTGCCGGGGTTTCGCGGTGCACGTTTCTCGCGCACCCGGCATTGCCTGCCGTCGATTGTCGCGCGGGTCGCCGAGGGCCGCGAGACCGCCAAGCGCGAGCACAACGCACCGTTGTCGCAAGCGCTGAAGATCATTATGAACGCCTTCTACGGCGTGCTCGGCTCCAGCGGCTGCCGGTTTTTCGATACGCGGCTGGCATCGTCGATCACCCTGCGCGGCCACGAGATCATGTTGCGCACCCGTCAGTTGATCGAAGCGCAGGGCCACGCGGTGATCTACGGCGACACCGATTCGACCTTCGTCTGGCTGCGCCGGCCGCATGGGCAGGAAGAAGCGGCGCAGATCGGCCAGGCGCTGGTCAGGCACGTCAACGATTGGTGGCGCGAACATGTGCGTGAGGAATACGGCCTGCAAAGCACCCTCGAATTGCAGTACGAAACCCACTACAAGCGCTTTCTGATGCCGACCATTCGCGGCGCCGAGGAGGGCAGCAAAAAGCGCTACGCCGGACTGGTGACCCGCGCCGACGGCAGCGAAGAAATGGTCTACAAGGGTCTGGAAACCGTGCGCACCGACTGGTCGCTGCTGGCCCGGCAGTTCCAGCAGGAACTCTACGAGCGGATTTTCCAGCGCAAGCCGTATCAGGATTACGTGCGCGATTACGTGCGCAAGACCCTCGCCGGCGAATTCGATGAGCGACTGGTCTACCGCAAACGCCTGCGCCGCACCCTCGACGACTACGAACGCAACGTGCCGCCGCATGTGCGCGCGGCGCGGCTGGCCGACGATTACAACGCGCAGCACGGACGCCCTAGGCAATACCAGAACGGCGGCTGGATCAGTTACGTGATCACCTTGGCCGGGCCGGAACCGCTGGAAGTGCGCCGCGCCGCGATCGACTACGATCACTACATCACCCGCCAGCTGCAACCGGTGGCAGACGCGATTCTGCCGTTTGTCGACGACGATTTCTCAACCCTGATCGGGGGGCAACTGGGCCTGTTTTGAGTCCAGCAGTTGCAGGGTCCACTCGTCGAGGATGCCGTGGAAGTAACGCTCCAGTGCCTGATTGAACGGGCAATCGGCAGCGCTGAACTGCGCAAACAGGGTCATCGAGGAATGGAATTTCAGATCGTCGGGGTGGCCGAAAATCTCGGCAATCGAGCGCTGACGGATGCTCAGCACCAGTTGCGTGCAGGTGCGCAGCCGTGCGCCAAGCAGGCCGTGGGCCAGATAGGCCCGCGCCTCGTCGGCGGATTGAATGGCGTAACGCCGGGACATCTCGCTGCCACCCAGCCCGGCGAACTGCGGGAACACAAACCATATCCAGTGGCTGCGTTTGCGCCCCTCGTCGAGTTCGCGCTGGACCCGTTCGAACACCGGGTCTTGGGCCTGGATGAAACGCTGCAGGTTGAACGGGTCATGCTGATCAGTGCTTCTCATGACGAAGCCCTCGCCAGCAGCCGGCAAGTCAGACCATCGCCAGCCGCTGCTTGCGTTGTGGCGCTTTGAATACCTGGTCCAGCGCCGCCAGATCCCCGGCATCCAGTTGCAACTGCGCCGCTTGTGCATTGAGTTGCACGTGTTCCGGTCGCACAGCCTTGGGAATCGCAATCACACCATCCTGACGCAGAATCCACGCCAGCGAAACCTGTGCCGGGGTCACGTTGTGACGAGCGGCAATCTGCTGTAGCGCTGGTTCGGCGAGCATCGCGCCGCCCTGGCCGATCGGGCAGTACGCCATCAACGGCATACGCTGTTGCTGGCACCAGGGCAGAAGATCGAATTCGACGCCGCGCTCTTCGAGGTTGTACAGCACCTGATTGGTGGCGCAGGCCGGGGAGGCCAGTTCTTCGAGATCGTCGACATCGAAATTCGACACGCCCCAACGGCCGATCTTGCCGTCCTCGCGCAGGCGTTCGAAAGCTTCGACGGTTTCTTCCAGCGGATACTGACCGCGCCAATGCAGCAGATAGAGGTCGATGTAATCGGTATCGAGCCGGCGCAGACTGCGCTCGCAGGCTTGCGGGATGCCTTTGCGGCTGGCGTTGTGCGGATAGACCTTGCTCACCAGAAACACCCGGTCACGCAGACCGGCGATGGCTTCGCCAACCACGCTTTCGGCGCCGCCCTCGGCGTACATTTCCGCTGTATCGATCAGGGTCATGCCGAGTTCGATGCCTTGGCGCAGCGCGGACACTTCCCGCGGGTGCGCCGAGCGATCTTCGCCCATGCGCCAGGTGCCCTGGCCGATCTCTGGAACCTGCACGCCTGCCAGTTCAAGGGTACGCATTCAAACCTCCTGTGCTGATGGTCGATACCTTAGTGGGCAGCAGGATAGCGCAGGGGTTCCAATGGAGGTCGATGAACCTGTGGCGAGGGAGCTTGCTCCCGCTGGGGCGCGAAGCGGCCCTTGCTCTTCTTTCAGTTGAAGTTGAAAAAGCAGGGGCCTGCTGCGCAGGCCAGCGGGAGCAAGCTCCCTCGCCACAGGTTAAGTGTTATTTCGCGGAGAACTTCAACACCACGCTATGGCTGTAAGTCTGCCCCGGATCCAGCCGCGTGCTCGGAAAATCCGGCTGATTCGGCGCATCCGGATAGTGCTGGGTCTCCAAAGTAAACGCGCCCCAGTGCGGATAGACCTTGCCAGCCTTGCCCTTGACCGTGCCATCGAGGAAGTTGCTGGTATAAAACTGCACCCCCGGCTCGCTGGTGAACAGCTGCAGATGCCGCCCGGACTGCGGATCGCTGACCTCGGCGGCAACTTTGCTCACATCCCCCTTGGTATCCAGCACCCAGTTGAAATCGAAGCCGCCCTGTTTCGGTTCGGCGAATTTCAACTGCGGGTGATCGGCCTTGATGTGCGTACCAATGGCGGTGGGTTTGGTGAAGTCCATTGGTGTGCCGGCCACTGGCGCCAGTTCGCCGGTCGGGATCAGTTTGCCGGTGACCGGGGTGTAATGGCTGGCGTGCAAGGTGGCCACTTGCTTGAGGATGTCGCCATTGCCGGCACCGGCGAGGTTGAAGTAGCTGTGGTTGGTCAGGTTGAGCACCGTCGGTTTATCGGTGCTGGCCTGATAGTCGATGCGCAGTTCGTTGCTGTCGGTCAGGCGGTAGGTCACCTGCGTGGTGAGGTTGCCGGGGAAGCCCATTTCGCCGTCCGCCGACAGATAGGTGAGCGTCACGCCGACGGAATCCTTGTCCTTGGTTTCCTGCGCTTTCCAGACTTTCTTGTCAAAACCCAGTGTGCCGCCATGCAAGGCGTTGGACTTGTCGTTCTGCGGCACCTGATAGCGCTTGCCGTCGAGTTCGAACGCGCCGTCCGCGAGGCGATTGCCGAAACGGCCGATGGTCGCGCCGAAATACGCCGTGCCTTTCTGGTAACCCTGCACATCGTCGAAACCGAGCACCACATCGGCGGCTTTGCCGTTTTTGTCCGGCACCAGCAGCGATTGCAGGGTGGCGCCGTAGGTGATGACGGTCGCCTGCATGCCGTGGCTGTTGCGCAGGATGTATTGCTCGACGGGCGTGCCGTCATTGGTTTTGCCAAAGGCTTTGTGTTCGGCGCTGAGGCCGGCCGCGTTGGCGGAGAGGGTGGCGATCATCAAGGACAGTCCGAGGCCGGAGAGCAGGTGACGTGATTGAAGCATGGTTGACCTTCCTTTTTGTTGTTGTTTTCAAAACAGGGTAATAGTCATGCTAATTGTGGGTTGAGTCAGAATTTATAGCCGGTTAAAGGTTTAGTGCAAATATAAAGTCATACTAAATAGTTGCCGAAGGTCGGGAAATCGTGCCAGCGCTGCACTTTTCCGGATTCGGCGGCTCTATCCATGGCCAGGATGCGGCGACGCCCGCCGCGCAGGAATGTGCCTGTTCGAGAATTCATGCCGAGAGCTTTTCACCCGATCGCCCGATTTTTTCGCCGCCCGTGCCTGTTGCTGGCCTGTCTGTCATTGCTGTTTGTCAGCGGGTGCACGCACCAGACCGGCAACGGTTTCATCGCTCAGATGCGTGACGGTCAACCGCAGGAATTCCTGCAGACCAGCGTCGACCGCATGGCCACGTTGGCGATGCGCGACAACCTCAACAGTCTTTATCGATTGATGGGCAAGCTGTATTTGCGCAACCCGGAAGAGCTGCGCAAATCGGGATTCCTCGACATCAACACCGCCGTTAAACAGGTGCGCCTGGCCGTCGAACAGCAGCAACCATTGCCGGTGCTGGGCGGGCACAAGGATCTGGCGGCGCTCAGCTACGCGATGAGTCCGGAGTTTCTCGGGGATCGGGTCGGTGCGTTCATCTATGCCATCGGCAGCATGCTGGTCACCGCCCATGGCAATCGCATCGAGTTCTACATGACCGATGCAATCAACCCGACCTTCGTCCACAACGCCGCGCGCAATATCGAAAAAGCCACGTGGATTCTGGCCCAGCGCCAGAACAAGGAAGGCCAGCCGTTGCTGTTCTCCAACGAAATCTCGGAGGAGGGCAGCAACCTCAGTTTCGCCACCGAGTTCGGCAAGATCGTTGCGCGGCTTGATCTGCTGGCGCAGATGCTTGATGAGCGCTATCGGCGCATTGGGTTGAATTACGCGCAGAGCCTGCTGTTCCTGAATTTCCTCCCGGTGCAGTAATCCCTGTAGGAGCTGCCGCAGGCTGCGATCTTTTGATTTTGTTTTTTAAGATCAAGATCAAAAGATCGCAGCCTGCGGCAGCTCCTACAGGTAAGTGTTGTCAGTCATGAGGGATAGGTTGTATACAATCCTCCGTCACATTTGACTCAAATGGAGCTGCACCTGTCATGACCGACTCCGCAAGCACCGACTTCACTCGCACTGACTGCGCCATCCGCACCGAAAAACTGCCCTATGCCGCATTACTGGCGTTCGCCATGACCGGCTTCATCGCCATCCTCACCGAGACCCTGCCGGCCGGGCTGCTGCCGCAGATCGGCGCCGGGCTTGGGGTCAGCGAAGTGCTCGCCGGGCAACTGGTGACGCTGTATGCGCTGGGCTCGATTGTCGCGGCGATTCCACTGACCGTCGCCACCCGGGGCTGGCCACGGCGGCGGGTGCTGTTGATGACGGTTGGCGGGTTCCTGGTGTTCAACACCGTGACCACGTTCTCCAGCCATTACGGCCTGACCCTGGCCTCGCGGTTTCTCGCCGGGATGGCGGCGGGGCTGTCGTGGGGAATCATGGCCGGTTACGCCCGCGGGATCGTGCCGGTGCATCAGCAGGGGCGGGCGTTGGCGATCGCCATGCTCGGCACCCCGGTGGCGCTGTCGCTGGGCACCCCGGCGGGGACCTGGCTGGGCAACCTGATCGGCTGGCGCGCCTCATTCGGGATCATGTCGGCGCTGGCGTTGGTGCTGGCGGCGTGGATTGTGCTGGCGGTGCCGGACCGTCCGGGGCAGGCCAGCAGCGAACGCCTGCCGCTGCTGCAATCACTAAGCCTGCCGGGCGTGCGGCCGGTGCTGTTCGTGGTGCTGACCTGGATGCTCGGGCACAACATTCTCTACACCTACATCGCGCCATTCCTGATGCAGGCCGGGCTGGCCGAGCGCGTCGATCTGGTGCTGCTGGTGTTCGGCCTGTGTTCGCTGGTGGGGATCTGGATCATCGGTTTGCTGGTGGATCGCTGGTTGCGCTGGCTGACGCTGATCAGCCTCGCGGTGTTTGCCGTGACCGCACTGGTGCTGGCGCTGATATCCCCGTCGCCGTGGCTGATCTATACCTGCATGGCCGTGTGGGGCCTGTCATTTGGTGGTTCGGCGACGTTGCTGCTGACGGCGGCGGCGGATTCGGCTGGCGAGCATGTGGACGTGGTGCAGGCGATGCTCACCACCTCGTGGAACGTGGCGATTGCCGGTGGCGGCCTGTTTGGCGGGTTGCTGCTGGATCGGGCGGGCGCGATGTCCTTTCCATGGGCGTTGTTGATCCTGTCGCTGATCGCGCTGGCGACGGTGTGGATCAACCGTCATCACAGCTTCAAACCGGGCCGGCGCCAGCACTGAACCACACCTCCACTGTAGGAGCTGCCGAAGGCTGCGATCTTTTGATCTTGTTTCTAAATCAAAATCAAAAGATCGTCCGAACGCGGCCCGAGCCTTCGGCAGCTCCTACAGGGTTTATGTGCAGCCATTTGGCATAACGATAGACCGCATCGATATATGTGGTTATATGAAAAATCGCTATGCTGCGGGCCAGATTTTTCCTGTCGTTTTTCTGGACGTCTTAATGGAATTGGCAAATTTCGGCCTGGTCATCGCCGGGCTGGTGGTGGGTTTTATTGTCGGCATGACCGGTGTCGGCGGCGGTTCGTTGATGACGCCGATCCTGCTGTGGTTCGGCATCAACCCGGCAACAGCGGTGGGCACCGACCTTTTATACGCGGCCATTACCAAATCCAGTGGCGTGCTGGTGCACAAGAAAAACAAAAACATCGACTGGGCCATCACCGGCTGGCTGACCCTCGGCAGCGTGCCGGCAGTCGCCATGACCTTGTGGTTTCTCAGCACGCTGCACACCGCGCCCGAGGCGATGAACGCGATCATCAAACAGGCCTTGGGCTTCGTGCTGTTCGCCACGGCGCTGGCGATTCTGTTCAAGAAGCGCCTGCTCGAATTCGCTCACAAACGCGCGGGCGGCAATTACAACCCGAGCGGCGCGCGCCTGAATGTGATGACGGTGATCACCGGGCTGATCCTCGGCACCATGGTCGCCCTGACCTCGATCGGCGCCGGCGCCCTCGGCACGGTCGCGCTGTTCATCCTCTATCCGCTGCTGCCGACCCGGCGCCTGGTCGGCACCGAAATCGCCCACGCCGTGCCGCTGACTCTGGTTGCGGGTCTGGGCCACGCGAGCATGGGCAACATGGATTGGGGCGTGCTGGGCTTTCTGCTGATGGGTTCGTTGCCGGGCATCTGGCTGGGCAGCCACCTGACCGGGCGTATCTCCGACGAATTGCTGCGCCCGTGCCTGGCGACCATGCTGCTGTTGATCGGCTACAAACTGGCGTTCTGATCGACAGCCATGAGCGAAACCACCCTGCACTGCAACGCACGCCTGGCGATCACCGTCGAACCACGGGAAATGCGCATGAGCCATTGGCTGTATGCGCCGCGCGTGGTCGATCAGCAGAGCGGGCGGGTGCTGCTCGACCTGAGCGAGAGCCTGTGGGATCTGATTTCCACGGAGGATGAATCGGACAGCGGGATCGCTTTGCTGCTGCGCAAGTATCCGGGTGATCAATTGCCGGTGACGCTGAGCATCAGCCTGGAGGACGGGCAGCTCAGGATTGCCGGGCGCCGTGTCGAGGCTTCAACGCTGGCGTCCGCGCTGGGCTAAACGCACTGGAGCGCTGTGGCGAAGGCGCTTGTCGGAACGCCGCACACCTCCGCCGGGGCGCGAAGCGTCCCTTGCGCTTGCATTGAAAAAGCAGGGTCTGCTGCGCAGTCCAGCGGGAGCAAGCTCCCTCGCCACAGGATCAATTCCGATCAACGCTGGATGTTGAATTTCATGACTGTCACCGGCAGGTCTTCGTACGCCACATCTTCGACCACTTCCCACCCCAGCCGCGCATACAGCGATTGCGCGGCGTCGGTGTACAGATACAACTCGGTCACGCCCAGCGCCGCCGCTTCAGCGACGATCCGGTTGACCAGCTGCGAAGCAATCCCGCGTCCGCGTTCTTTGGCTTTCACGTAGACGCCCGCCAGCCACGGCGTCAGTTGCGGGCGGATCTTCATGTCGCTGTCGATCAGCAGTGCGCCACCGAGCAATCGGCCGTCTTCAATGGCCACCACCACGCTGGGAATTGCACCCTTTCCACAGGCCGCGCGCATCCGCTCGGTGCGAGCCTCAAGGGTATCGCCGTCACGGAATTCGCCCCATTCCTTGAAGTTGAGTTCGGCCAGTTCCTCAATCAAATGCGGGTGATCGCACAGGTAATCGATATGCATGGGCTGAACTCCTTTTCATGGGCGGAACAGCCAGCCTAATGTGCTCACAAAAGGTAATCAAATCCGCGTCACGATTGCGCCGATGCGGTTGCGCAATGACGCGGCTGACCTAAGCTTCTGACAAGGCGAAACATATTTGCCGGGCACGACCCCGGAACAATCGCCGCGATGCGCAATCATTAGAGCGTGGATATCAAAAGGAGATGCGCATGCTCATCAGGTCACTGACCCTGACACTCTTGCTGGCGATTGCCGGCCCCTTGTTCGCCGATGACACCGGCTCGCTCCTAGACGGGGATATGGGGCGGGCCCGACCGTTGATCGTAATCGCACAAAGCACCGTCGACCCGGTGTGGGTGGGCCTGAAAAAGTCGCTGGAAGATCCTGCCAACAAGAAAGGTGTGACTGATCGCAACATCAAGGTCTACACCATCCTCAACATGGCCGGTCAGCTCGATGGCAAAGACCTCGGTCAGCAGGACACCATGGCTTTGCTGCGGTCGCTGAAGCTCGGCGCCGGGGCGTACCCGAAAGTGTTCCTGCTGGGCAAGGACGGCGAGGCCAAGCTCTCGGCCTCGGGCGATGAAGCGAAGTCGGTGGACCTGAAGAAGATCTTCGACACGGTTGATGCATTGCCGGCGAGCGAAAAGGAAATCAGCGCACCGACGGTCGCTGAAACCAAGGCCACGGCCGCCGAACCGGCAGCCAAGAAAGGCGAGAAGGGCGCCAAGCCAACCAAACCGGCGAAACCGAGCAAGCCACCGGAAATGCCGGATGATTGAGGCAGGCTCTGAATAAAAAATGGCGGACGCTTTAAACGTTCGCCATTTTTTTGTCCGCTTGGATGACCACGATACCCTGAATATCAGGGCAGGAGCTGACGGATGATATTGACCAGAACCGGAGAGAAAGCCGCAAGCTGGCCATTCTTGGGAGTCAGCATGTCATCAAGGAGAATGCCCAGAAGCTCTTCATCTTCAAGGTCATCGGGTTGCATGCCTCCTGTAAAAATCAACTGATCAACCAGCTGTTTCCGCGCCCCTATGAGTCCGCGATTGCTTTCTTCGGTATGACCGAGATTCAAAATTTCCAGAGCTGAATTTGCCCGTTCAGTTTTGCCGGTCACTCTGCCGGACAGATAAAACTTCAATTCCGACTCGCACTCCTCCATCAACGGCGTCAGATCTAGTGGGCGCGTGCCTCGATGATGTCCACATTGATTCTGGCGTTGGCAACTGGCGACGATGTTGGTGAACTCCAGTGTGCGATTGGGGGCTTTATCCTGGGCCTCAACGTGCTCGTTATGTGAGTTGTCGCCTGCAATGGTCTGGCAGCAATAGGCGCAAAGGCTGAACTGTTCCGCTATACAGGCCGTGCGTACGCTCACGCGTTCTTCGCTGGGCAGGTCCCGGTAACGTAATGTTGCGTTGGCGCGTTTCCATCTGATGAGTTGTTCCGGCTCGGCTCCCTTGGTGATTTTACGCACGGCGCAACTCCAGTTTGCGCAGCAATAGCGCGGCTTTCGCCAGTTCGATATGACCGTCTGGAAGTTCTTCTGCCAGTTCGGCGAATAGCTTTTGTGCGGTTTCCAGATCACCGTCCTGCAAGCGTTCGAGCAGTGCGTTCAAATGTTTTTGAACGTCGCTGTTACGGATGTCGGTGTCCATGACTTCCAGCAGCACCTGATTGGCATCAAGTCCGTAAAGGCCGTTGTGTTCGTGGAGTTCACCGTCATTGAGCACGTAAACCAGTACATCCTTGGCGTCGCTGATGACCAGGGGCGAGTGGGTGGTCAGCACGAACTGGCAGTTGGGGAAGGTTTCGCTCAGTTGGCGGATCAGACTGCGTTGCCATTTAGGGTGCAGATGAAGATCCACTTCGTCGATCAGGACGATGCCGTCGCCGTGGAGCGGGTTGTCCAGCGACTGGTTCATCATTGCCAGGCGGCGGGCGATGTCACCGACCAGTGCCATCATCGACTTTTCGCCTTGCGAGAGTTGGGCGACGTTGAGGGTGACGCCGTCCTTGTCGATAGCCATGTGCAGGCGCGGCTTGCGTTGAACGCGCAGGTTGGTGAAGCCGGGCATGAAAGCGGCGATGGCGGAGCGAACGGCGGTTAGCTGACGGTCGCGGGAAGAGGCTTTCAGGTTGGACAGGGTTTTCCAAACATCACTGTCATAGCCGAACTTTATGGAGATTTCAGCCAGTGCAGTGTCGGAAATACCGGTCTCGTTTTCGCTGTCCTCGCGTTCGCGGAACCATTCGAAGAAACGGCGGAAATCGACGCCTCGGTTGAGCGAGTTGTCATAGCCGTCGAGTTGGTCGAAGGTGTGTTTGGTTTTGATTTTTAGCGGAATTTCTAGAACCGACCGTTCGACCGGATAATAGGCAATTAATGGGAGGGAAGCGCTGATATCGGAAGTAAGTTGTGTACGGTAGTGGTCGGCTAGCTGGCTTGCTTCGGATAGCGAACTGTGAGTCGCAGACTTTTTCCCTTGTCTTGCTCGGGCTACTGTCCAAGTGAACAATATTTCCTCCGCCCACTCTTCTAAAGTTTCTGAGCGTTCCTGAAATGGATCTATTACAGCGACATTGATCATGGCGATTGACACACCATTTCGGATGTCTTCATCAGCCAAATGATTTCCGATACCTTTTTCAGTGCGAATCCGGGCGACCAACCAGCTCAATGAGGTAGCTAGCGATTTTAAAAGGGTAGTTTTCCCGGCACCGTTGTTCCCCACAATAACCGTTACGTTCGATGGGTTTTTTGAGGTGGGAGCCAAATAAACGGTCAAATCGCTGAACCGGCTGACATTCGTCAGGCTTAAGCTGAAAACTTGCAACGCATCACCTTTCAGGTTCAGACAGTGTGAAGATTTTGGCGCGCATTATGTCATTCCCGGCTCCAGATTGATTTGGTGGAGTGTAGATACTCCATCTCAGCCGGTCACCCATGAAAATAGTTTCTGCTTATTCCCACTGAAATGAGCTGCGCAACACCCTTCAGATTCCTCGGATATTTCCTTCAAAGCGCGGCGGCGTTGGTGAACTGGTGGCTTGGGTCGAACGCCGATAACCTCTTCGGGCCGCTGCAAAATCAGCGGCCGGATGTGGAAGTCCGTATGCAGACTCATTCACCAAGCCCCGTTATGCGCATGGCGACATCTTTTATGTCAACATCGCGACCTTATGGTGGCTGTACGCGGGAGCGCTTTCGAGTGCGCCGGGTTCGGGTGATTGGCTCGGTCTTCCACACCTGCGTGCAGCTGCCACCCTCATGTGGAAGTGAGATGGGTAGCGGTCTCAACAATCCCTATTGGAGTTTCACCCATGAAGAAAACGGATGTCGAATCACCTGAGATTTCCACCGATTCAACCAAACCCCGCTACATCCCCATTACCGGCATCGACTGCCAGATCCCCTGCCTCCTGATCGACCGCGAAGCCCCGGTAGACGTGCTCTACGGCACCGCCGCCTACCGATTACGAAGCGTGACTCAACTGCTGGAAACCCTTTCCCTCAGCGACGGCATCGGTCATGACTCATTACTGCTGCAGGACTTCGCCCGGGTGCTGGCAATCCCTCTGCGCGACAGCTGCGACCTGATGGATGTGCTGGGCTGGAAGCTACAGGCGTAGTTTCAAACCCTCAAACCAAAATGGGCGACCCTCTCAGGTCGCCCATTTTTTATGGCGTGATCACCGGGTCAATTCCCCCAGAATCTTGTGCGCAATCTTCACCCGCTCTCCATTCGGGTAGTTGCGGTTCGCCAGAATGACGATCCCGACTTTCTTCGACGGTACGAATGCGACATACGCGCCGAAGCCACCGGTGGAACCGGTCTTGTTCAGCAGCACGTTCGCCGGTTCCGGCTGTGGCGGGTTGAGCCATTTGACCTTGTGCGCTTCCATGGCCATCGGCGTCGAGTTGCCGTCCAGCAGGCGGTCGAGGCTGATCGGGTAGGTGTAGCGTTCCCAGCCCAGGCCCTGAGTCATGTCGCCGACGGTGTAGTAGCCGGTGTGGGTGAGCGCGATGGCTTTTTGCACGGGTGATTCGAGTTTGGCGGTGTCGAGGTTGGCCTGGACATATTGCAGCAGATCCGCGGCGCTGGTTTTTACGCCGTAGGCTTCGGAGTCGAGGGCGCCGGGGCTGACTCGAATCGGTTTGTTGTTCTTGTCATAGCCTTGGGCGTAGAGCTTTTGTTCAGACGCCGGCACCGACAGGAAGGTGTGCTTGAGCCCGAGTTTCGGCAGCAGGGTTTGAGTCATGACCTGATTGAACGGTTGGCCAAGGCTTTTCGCCGCCAGATAGCCGAACAGGCCGATGCTCGGGTTGGAATACAGGCGATGGCTGCCGGCCGGAAAAGTCGGTTTCCACTGTTGGTAATAGCCGAGCATCTTGTCGGAAGAATCCGCGGCATCCGGGAATTGCAAGGGAAGGCCGCCGGCGCTGTAAGTGCCCAGTTGCAGCAGGCTGATGTGGTCAAAAGCGCTGCCTTTCAGCTCGGGCCAGTGCTGGCTGGCCTTGTCGGAGAATTCCAGTTTGCCGCTGGCCTGCGCATAGCCGGCCAGGGTCGCGGCAAAGGTTTTACTCACCGAGCCGATCTCGAACAGGGTGTTTTCGCTGACTTTCTGCCCCGTATCCTTGGCGGCCACGCCGTAATTAAAGTAATGCGGCTGACCGTTGACAGTGATAGCCACGGCCAGGCCCGGAACCTGCTGTTGCTGCATCACCGGGGTGACGGCTTTATTCACCAGGGCTTGCAGCTGCTCGTCGCTGGGGGTGGCCGCCATGCACGCGGCAGCGCCGAAAAACACGCCGAAAGCGCTGCAGGAAATGACTTTGCTCGAGTTGATGAAGAACATGAGTGAACCACTCTCCATGAGTGTTGAGGGTGATATCCCGCTAGACTGCGGGCAATTTAAACGTTAGTCGACTGATCAGCGCCGACAATTTAGGCAGTCTGGCACTCGCCGACAAACGATGAAAACTCGGACGAGCCATTAGAAAAATTTGGGACCTGGCATGATTCGACCTCAACTGCCGCTCAATGCACTGCGCGCGTTCGAAGCCTCGGCGCGGCATCTGAGCTTTACCCGCGCCGCTGTGGAATTGTGCGTGACTCAGGCGGCGGTCAGCCATCAGGTCAAAAGCCTTGAGGCGCAGCTCAATGTAACCCTGTTCAAACGCCTGCCCCGTGGGCTAATGCTGACCAGTGAAGGGGAGACCCTGTTGCCGGTTTTGACCACGTCGTTCGATCATATCGCGCAGATGCTTGAGCGGCTGGCCGGCGGTCAGTATCGGGACATGTTGACCGTGGGTGCCGTCGGAACCTTTGCGGTCGGTTGGCTGCTGCCACGGCTGGCAGACTTCCAGACGAAACATCCGCTCATAGATTTGCGCCTGTCGACTCACAACAACCGGGTCGACGTCGCGGCTGAGGGGCTGGATTACGCGATTCGTTTCGGCGCCGGAGCGTGGCACGGCATCGAGGCCACGCGCTTGCTTGATGCGCCACTGTCGGTGCTGTGCGTGCCGGAAATCGCCCGGCAACTGCACACGCCGACGGATCTGCTGCAACAGCGCTTGCTGCGTTCCTATCGCACCGATGAATGGCCGGAGTGGTTTCACGCCGCAGGCCTGGCGACCCACGCGGCGCCGCCGCAGAGCATTGTCTTCGACTCATCGCTGGCGATGATGGAAGCCGCGCTGCAGGGCAGCGGAGTCGCATTGGCACCACCGCTGATGTTCGCCCGGCAACTGGCAGCGGACGTGATTCGCCAGCCGTTTGCGATTGAAATCACCACCGGCAGTTATTGGCTGACGCGCCTGCAGTCGCGCCCGGAGACGGCGGCAATGCTCGCCTTCAAAAACTGGCTGCTACAAATCTCTGCCTGACACAAATCCTTTGTAGGAGCTGCCGCAGGCTGCGATCTTTTGACTTTGATTTTTGAAGATCAAGATCAAAAGATCGCAGCCTGCGGCAGCTCCTACAGGGGGAAGGCATCAGCGCACCAGACACGGCCGCTTGTTATCGAACGTCCACCCCGGAATCAAAAACTGCATCGCTACGCTGTCATCCCGCGCGCCGAGACCCATGCCTTTGTACAGTTCGTGGGCCTTGGCCACATGATCCATATCCAGTTCCACACCCAGCCCCGGTTTCTGCGGCACTTGCACGCAACCGTCGACAATTTGCAGCGGTGCCTTGGTCAGGCGCTGGCCGTCCTGCCAGATCCAGTGCGTGTCGATGGCGGTGATGTCGCCCGGTGCCGCCGCCGCGACATGGGTGAACATCGCCAGCGAGATATCGAAGTGGTTGTTGGAGTGTGAGCCCCAGGTCAGGCCCCACTCATGACACAGCTGCGCGACACGCACCGAGCCCTGCATGGTCCAGAAATGTGGGTCGGCCAACGGAATGTCCACCGACTGCAGCTGAATGGCGTGGCCCATCTCGCGCCAGTCGGTGGCGATCATGTTGGTCGCCGTCTTCAGCCCGGTAGCGCGGCGGAACTCGGCCATGACTTCGCGCCCCGAGTAACCGTTTTCCGCACCGCACGGGTCTTCGGCGTAAGCCAGTACCTTATGTTTATCGCGGCACAGGCGGATCGCTTCTTTCAGTGACCACGCGCCGTTCGGATCGAGGGTGATGCGTGCCTCGGGAAAGCGTTCGGCCAGAGCCGTCACGGCTTCGATTTCCGCGTCGCCACTGAGCACGCCGCCCTTGAGTTTGAAGTCCTGGAAACCGTATTTCGCCTGCGCCGCTTCGGCCAGACGCACCACCGCTTCGGCGCTCATGGCTTTCTCGTGACGGACGCGGAACCAGTCGTTATCGGCATCCGGTTCGCTGCGGTAGGCGAGGTCGGTCTCGCGTTGATCGCCGACGTAAAACAGATAACCGAGCATCTTCACTTGGTCGCGTTGCTGGCCTTCGCCGAGCAGCGCCGCGACCGGTACGTCGAGGTGTTGCCCGAGCAGGTCGAGCAGGGCGGCTTCGAGTCCGGTGACCGCGTGGATGGTGATGCGCAGGTCGAACGTCTGCAGGCCACGGCCGCCGGCATCGCGGTCGGCGAAGGTCTGGCGCACCTGATTGAGGGTTTTCTGATAGTTGCCGATCGCGCTGCCGAGCACCAGGCTGCGGGCATCCTCCAGCGTCTGACGGATGCGCTCGCCACCGGGCACTTCACCGACGCCGGTGTGGCCGGCGTTGTCCTTGAGAATGACGATATTGCGGGTGAAAAACGGCCCGTGGGCGCCGCTCAGGTTGAGCAGCATGCCGTCGTGGCCGGCCACGGGAATCACCTGCATGTCAGTGATGATTGGCGCTTTGGCGGTGTCGTGTGCGGTCATGTTTTTATCCTTGTCAGCATCTTTAAAAAGGAAGTCATGCGTGCTTTGGCGCGGCCTCGGCCACGGCGAGGTCAGCAGCGTGTTTCGGGGTGGTGCGTGCAGCGAAGACGATGATCGCGGCGATGATCGAGGTCGCGGCCAGGCCGTAGAGGCCGCCCTGAATCGAGCCGGTGTGTTCTTCGAGCAGGCCGAAGGTGGTCGGCGCGACGAAGCCGCCGAGGTTGCCCACTGAATTGATCAACGCAATTACTGCCGCGGCGATCCGTGCATCCAGATAGGCCTGCGGAATCGGCCAGAACAAAGACGAGGCGGACTTGAAGCCCAGCGCGGCAAAACAGATCGCGACAAAGGCGAAGATCGGCCCGCCGGTGGTGGACATGAACATCCCTGCTGCGGCGATCAACAACGCGGTGGCGACCCAGGCTTGCTGGTGCTTCCACTTGGCCGAGAACGCGGCGAAGGCGTACATGCCGACGATCGACAGCAACCACGGGATCGAGTTGAACAGCCCGACCTGGAAGTCACTCATCTCGCCCATTTTCTTGATGATGCTCGGCAGCCAGAACGTCGCGGCGTAGATGGTCAGTTGAATGAAAAAGTAGATCAGGCAGAACAGGATGATTTGCCGGTCCTTGAGCAGTTTGCCCATCGATGGGCGGATCGGCGTCGCGGCTTCGCGGGCCTTCTGTTCATCGTCGATGGCGTTGACCAGTGCGTCCTGTTCGGCGCGGGTCAGCCATTTCGCGTCGTGGGGTTTGGCGTCGAGCCAGAACCAGACGAACACGCACAGCCCGACGGAAAACATGCCCTCGATGAAGTACATCCATTGCCAGCCGTGCATGCCGAGGCCGTTGATCTGCAAGAGCAGGCCGGACAACGGGCCGGAAATCAGCGAGGCGACTGCCGATCCGCTGAGGAAAATTGCGATCGCCTTGCCGCGTTCGGCGCCGGGCAGCCAGCGAGTGAAGTAGTAGATCACCCCGGGAAAGAACCCGGCCTCCGCCACGCCGAGCAGAAAGCGCAGGATGTAAAAGTGCGTTTCGTTCT
This sequence comes from Pseudomonas sp. NPDC088414, assembly GCF_044753325.1. Classification (NCBI taxonomy): domain Bacteria; kingdom Pseudomonadati; phylum Pseudomonadota; class Gammaproteobacteria; order Pseudomonadales; family Pseudomonadaceae; genus Pseudomonas; species Pseudomonas sp. NPDC088414. Next base: position 175,195 of record NZ_JBIVMY010000002.1, read on the forward strand.
GGATGAACGCCATGCCGGCGGCGACCAGGCCCCAGGTAAGCATGATGCGGGTAAGCCAGATGCGCGCGCCGACTTTCTGCAAAAGCATGTTGGACGGCACTTCGAACAGCGCGTAACCGATGAAGAACAGACCGGCGCCGAAGCCGTAGGCGGCAGCCCCGATGCCCAGATCATGTTCCATGTGAGTGCGGACGAAACCGATGTTCACCCGGTCAATGTAATTGACGATGAACATGATCACGAAGAGCGGCAGGACGTGGCGTTTCACTTTCGAGATGGCGCACGCGAGTGTCGAATCGACGCCCTCGTTCATCCCGGAGACGGAGGTTTTCACTTGGTTTTTCTCCCACTGATTATTTTTATGCGGGGTAGGGCTGAGTGTTGCGGCGTTGATAGACATCATACAACTGAGATTTTTTGTCCTACAAGTGGGGTGTAGCGATTAAATTTGTCTGGTGGGCAGATTTCTTATTTCTTTTTGGCGATTTCCCCTGTTTTGTTGACTTTTCTTGCGTGTGTCAGACGATTGTCATGGTTTTTCATGTCAACGTTCAAACAGATCAGCCTCCTTGCCTATTCCGGTTTTTTGAATTTTATTGAATGTTGTCATACAAGTTGGTGGCTATTTCAGCACTAAAATCGATCTCGTCAGCCACCGCGCAGTGCTACGATCGACAAGCCCCGATGACCGGAACCGATCATGCAAGAAGACCTCGACGCCCCTGCGCCCAAACGTGCACACAACCTCGCACACGATCTGGTGGAGAAACTCACCCAGAGCATCCTGCTTGGCCAGTTGTCGCCCGGCGACAAGCTGCCGTCGGAGAACGCCATCGTTCAGGAGCACGGTGTCAGTCGCACGGTGGTGCGCGAGGCGATTTCCAAATTGCAGGCCTCGGGGCTGGTGGAGACGCGGCACGGCATCGGCAGTTTTGTCATCGAGCGCGTTGCCGAGCAGGGCTTGCGCCTGAATGTCGACACCGCGCTCGGAGTACGCAGCATTCTGGAATTGCGCATGGGTCTGGAGACACAGGCCGCGGCGTTGGCGGCGCTACGGCGCAGTGAGCAGCAATTGCTGCAGATGCGTCAGGCGCTGGATGACTATCAGCGTCTGCTGGACAGCAATGACAGTTGTGTCGAGGCTGATCGACGTTTTCATCTGCTGATCGCCGAGGCCACCGGCAACGTCTGCTTCAGCGAAATCATGCAGCACCTGGGCAGCGCGATGATTCCGCGTCAGCGGCTCAATGCCGCCGAGCGTGGCGCGGCGGATCTGAGCAAGCTGGGGCAGTTGGCCCATCTGGAGCACGAAGCGATCCTGAATGCGATCAAACGGCAGGATCCGGACGCAGCGCGCGCGGCCATGTGGCTGCACTTGACCAACAGCCGCGACCGCTTCAGTGCGCAGGGCTGATGGCCGTTGGTCTGCTCGATAGCACGGCCTGCGCAGGCACGCTTCCAAGCTGTATGGCCCGGGTTTTCCGGACCTCCTTGGTGAGGTGTGTCATGGCTAATGATTTGCTGTTTCAGGGTGGTGTGCTGCCGACCGATCCAACCCGTCCGGTGCCCGGCACGGATGAGCCGACACTGGCCGATCACGATGCGCCGCCAGGCATGAGCCCGGGGCGTGATCCGCTGAGTGATGCCGATCGTCCGGAAGACTGGAAGGACCCGGCGGCGGACGATGATGTGCCGCCCGCGGATGAGCCGACGCCGTTGTCGGATGATCGCAGGTAGTGAAAACCCGGCCTTGGTGCCGGGTTTTTTGTGGGTGGTCAGTTGCAGTGTGTGTTGTTCATGTGGGCCTCATCGCGGGCAAGCCCGCTCCCACAGGGGATTTGTGTCAATTCTGGAATTTGTGCACGCCACAAACCCTGTGGGAGCTGGCTTGCCAGCGATGGCGGCCGCAATGTCGCTGAAGATCAGAGATCAGACTTCAAGGGTACGAACCACCACCCGCCGCTCCAGATTCAACGCCAGCACACTGATCAGCACCACCGCTGACCCCACCAGCACCATCAGCGTCGGTCGCTCGCCCAATCCCAGCGAAGCGATGCCCATCGCCGTCGGCGGTATCAAATAAAGTGTCATCGTCGCCCGGCTCAAGTCCACATGTTTGAGCACAAAGCCCCAGGCCAGATACGCCAGCGCGCTGGGAAACACCCCCAACGCCAGCACCGCCCACTGCACGCGCAACGGCGCCTTCAGCACTGCATCGCTCAGCCCCGGCAGATAAATCAGCAACAGCAGCGTCCCCGACCACACCGCATAACAGGCCAGACTGAAGCCGTCATAACGCCGGGCGTGGTGTTTTTGCAGGGCGAAGTAAATGCTCCATGACAGCGCCGCCAGCAGAATCAGCAAGCCGTGCGCGTCGATCTGCCCCAAGCCACGATCGGCGCTGACCACGATCACCACACCGACCAGTCCCAGCAAGACGCAGCCCCAACGCCAGGCACTTACCTGATCCTTGAACACGTAGCGCGCCAGCAGCGTACTGAACAGCGGGCTCGACTGCGCCAGTACGCTGGAGGCGCCGGCGCTGACACTTTGCTGGCCGATGTTCAGCGCCACGTGATGCAGGCTGACGGCAAAAAATCCCAGGGCGAATAACTGCGGTACGTCGCGCCGTTGCGGCAGGCGAATGCCCTTGAACGCCGCGATCACGGCCATGAACAACGACGCCAGCAGAAACCGCAGCAACGCCAGATGCCCGGGGTCGTAGGCTTGCAGGCCGATGTGAATGCCGGTCGGCGAATAGGCCCAGCAGCCGACCACGAAAGCCATGGCCAGAATGATTTTTACAGGAGAGGGAGACGGCATGATCGGCGCACCGCAGAGGTTGATGCGCCGAGTATCCGGGCGAGCAACAATTCGCCACAACTGACTTATACTGCGCTGAATGTTCACTTTGAGTGATGAGTATGGAGCTGGCGCAGATCCGCATGTTCAAGACCGTGGCCGACGAGGGCAGCATTGCCCGCGCCGCTGAAAAGCTGTTTTGTGTGCCGTCGAATATCACGGCGCGGATCAAGGCGCTGGAAGCGGAACTCGGTGTGGCGCTGTTTCTGCGCGAGGGGCGCGGGCTGCGGATCAGCCCGGCGGGGCAGACGTTTCTGGCGTATGCCGAGCGGATTCTGGCGCTGACCGCCGAAGCCAAACGCGCGGTGGATCCCGCCGCCGAACCCTCCGGGCCGCTGCGTATCGGCGCGATCGAGTCCTCGGCCACCGGGCGTTTGCCGCGTCTTTTGGCGAGGTTTCACAAGCGCTTTCCGCGAGTGGCACTGGAGCTGACGACCGGCACCTGGAGCCAGTTGCTCGACGATACTGTCAGCCATCGCCTCGACGGCGCAATCGTCGCAGTGGACGTCGAGCGCTCGCAGCTCAAACGCACACCGATGTACCGCGAGGAGCTGCTGCTGATTGCTTCGACGTCGTTCGGCCCGGTGCGCGACATCCACGATCTGCAGGACAAAACCGTATTCATGTGGCCGCAAGGCTGCCCGTATCGGGCGGCGCTGGAGCATTGGTTGTTGCGTCAGGGCCAGGCGCTGCCGATTGTCAGCCTGGCGAGTTACGGGGCGATTGTCGGTTGCGTAAGTGCCGGCGCCGGGGTCGCGCTGGTGCCCAAAGGGGTGTTCGAGCAATACGCCAAAGGCGCTGGATGCATGGGCTATGAGTTTCCTGAACTGACAGCGATCGACAACCTGTTTTACTGGCACGAAAACGCCGGGGTGCACCCGGCGCGTGAGGCGTTCGTGGCGATGTTGCGCGAAGAATTCCTCTGACTCCGCTACACCCGCATTCCCTGTGTAGGAGCTGCCGCAGGCTGCGATCTTTTGATCTGGCTTTTCAATAACAAGATCAAAAGATCGCAGCCTGCGGCAGCTCCTACATGGGAGGGGGTCAAGGAGTCAGGTCGCGCATCAGCAGGCCAAAGCGCAAATCCACCGCATCCGGAATTGGCAGGTACACCGTGTGTCCGTCCCCCGGTGCAACCTCGATCGCTTCGCTCTTGGCACTCTGCAACTGGTGCAGATCGAAATGGAAGTTGCCCTTGGGCGTCATCAGCTCCAGATGATCGCCCAAGGCAAAACGGTTCTTCACCTTGACCTCGGCCAACCGGTCGCGGCGCACTCCGGTCAGTTCGCCAACGAACTGCTGACGCTCGGACACCGAGCTGCCGTTCTGATAATTCTGGTATTCGTCATGCACATGGCGGCGCAGGAAACCTTCGGTGTAGCCGCGCTGGGCCAGTGATTCGAGATCGGTCATCAGGCTGCGGTCGAACTCGCGTCCGGCCATCGCGTCGTCGATGGCCCGGCGATAGACCTGGGTGGTGCGCGCGCAATAGAAGTGTGATTTGGTCCGGCCCTCGATCTTCAGCGAATGCACGCCCATGCGCGTCAGGCGCTCGACATGCTGCACCGCGCGCAGATCCTTGGCGTTCATGATGTAGGTGCCGTGCTCGTCTTCAAATGCCGGCATCAACTCATCGGGGCGATTGGCTTCCTGCAGCAGGAACACCTGATCGGTCGGCGCGCCGATGCCCAGGGTCGGCTCCGGCTGGAAGGTCTGCACGATCTCGCCGAGCTGGTTTTCCGTGGCTTGCTGCGCCGAATACTTCCAGCGGCAGGCGTTGGTGCAGGTGCCCTGATTGGCATCGCGCTTGTTCATGTAGCCCGACAGCAGGCAGCGCCCGGAGTAGGCCATGCACAGCGCGCCGTGAACGAAGACCTCCAATTCCATGCCCGGTACCTGTTCACGGATTTCGCCGATTTCTTCCAGCGACAGCTCCCGCGAAAGGATGATCCGGCTCAGCCCCTGTTGCTGCCAGAACTCGACGCTCGCCCAGTTCACCGTGTTGGCCTGCACCGAAAGGTGGATCGGCATCTGCGGAAAATGCCGGCGCACCAGCATGATCAGGCCGGGGTCGGACATGATCAGCGCGTCCGGCGCCATCTCGATCACTGGCGCCAGGTCCTTGAGGAAGGTTTTCAGTTTGGCGTTGTGCGGGGCGATGTTGACCACCACGTAGAAGCGCTTGCCCTGAGCCTGCGCTTCGCGAATGCCGAGGGCGAGGTTGGCGTGGTCGAATTCGTTATTGCGTACCCGCAGGCTGTAACGCGGCTGGCCGGCATAGACCGCATCGGCACCGTAGGCGAAGGCGTAGCGCATGTTCTTCAGGGTGCCGGCGGGGGCGAGCAATTCCGGGGCGGCGAGGGGGAGGTATGGCTTCATGGCGGCATCGGTCGCAAAAGCGCGGCAGGGTAGTGCAGCGGCAAGTGCGGTTTATTGATCTGGATCTACGTTTGAGTTTGCGAAGTTTATCTGTGCAGAAAGGGCACAGATCATGTCCCGGTTCCACTGTGTTCGGTTTGACGATGGCTGCCTAACATTCGCTTATCAAATCAACCGAAGGAGGACTTTCCCATGCAGAACTTTACGCGCCGCTTTCTCACCGCTTGTGCATTTTCCGGTGTACTGGCCAGCACCGGGGCCATCGCCGACAGCCACCCGACCATTCGGGCGATGTCAGGCGCTACGCCGGTCGATCACCTGCCAGCCGGCAAATCGGCCCTGATCGTGATCGACTTTCAGAATGAATACTTCAGCGGCAAGATGCCGATCCCGGACGGTGCCGCTGCGCTGGCGAAAACCCGTGAGCTGATCACGTTCGCCGACAGCCACAAAATCCCGGTGTACCACGTGCAGCACATTGCACCGGCCGGTTCTGCGGTGTTTGCCATTGATGGCGAGACGGTGAAGTTTCACAAGGACATGCAGCCGCGCCCACAAGACGTTGTCCTGCAAAAAAACACCGTCAGCGTGTTCGCCAGCACCGACCTTGACCAGCAACTGAAAAAGGCCGGCATCCAGACCCTGATCATATCCGGCCTGATGACCCACGCCTGCGTGGCGGGTGCCGCACGGGACGCCGCGCCTTTGGGCTACAACGTGATTGTCGCCTCCGATGCCTCGGCAACCCGCGCCATCACCCGGGCCAACGGTGTGTCCATCGACAAGGATTCGCTGCACAAGGCCGCGCTGGCGGAAGTCGAAGACACCTTCGGCGACGTGTTGAGCACTGCGCAGATCGTCAAACTGCCGGTGCGCTGATTAGCCGGGCTGCATCGTCCAGGCAATCTATGCTCCATGAACAAAGATGGCACTCGCGCGCGCCCCGGCTGACTAAGGTTCGGGGCGTGCGAGACGCCTGACTGACATGGATCGGACATGAACGAAAAAACCCTGCAATTCAAATCCCTCACCGTGCTGTTGTTGCTGGTGACGGTCGCCTTCATCTGGATTCTGCTGCCGTTCTACGGCGCGGTGTTCTGGGCGGTGATTCTCGGCATTCTGTTTGCGCCGATGCAGCGCAAGTTACAGATCAAATTCGGCTGGCAGCGCAACCTGACAGCGCTTTGCACGTTGGGCATCTGCCTGGTCATCGCGATTCTGCCGGTGATCATCCTCAGCGTGCTGTTGGTCCAGGAAGGCGCGACGCTGTACAACAACATCGAAAGCGGCCAACTGGACATCGGTGCCTATCTGGCACAGTTCAAACACAGTCTGCCCCCGTATTTTCAGCATCTGCTCGATCGCTTTGGCATGGGCGAGCTCAACGGCCTGCGCGAGAAAATCGTCAAGGCGTCGATGCAGGGCAGCCAGGTGCTGGCCAGCCAAGCGTTCAGTTTCGGCCAGGGTACGTTTGAGTTCGTGGTCAGCTTTGGCATCATGCTGTACCTACTGTTTTTCTTCCTGCGCGATGGCGCTGAACTGGTGCGCAAGATTCGCACCGCAGTACCGCTGGAAGAGAATCACAAACGCCGTTTGCAGTTGAAATTCAATCGGGTGGTCCGCGCGACGGTCAAGGGCAACCTGGTGGTGGCGGTCACTCAGGGCGCATTGGGCGGGGCGATTTTCTGGTTTCTCGACATTCCCAGCGCATTGCTCTGGGCGGTGCTGATGGGCTTTCTGTCGCTGTTGCCGGCGGTGGGCGCGGGGATTGTCTGGGCGCCGGTGGCGGTGTACTTCCTGCTCAGCGGGATGATCTGGCAAGGCGTAGTGCTGGGGCTGTTCGGGGTGTTTGTGATCGGTCTGGTGGACAACGTGCTGCGCCCGATCCTGGTCGGCAAGGACACGCGCATGCCGGATTACATGATCCTGATCTCGACCCTTGGCGGCCTCGCAGTGTTCGGTCTCAACGGTTTCGTGATCGGGCCGCTGATCGCGGCGCTGTTCATGTCGAGCTGGGCGCTGTTCATCGAGACCAAACCGAAGGTCCAGTTGCCTTAAGCGTGGAATGGCGTGCTGACGATTTTCTGCGACAGGGCCTGCGCTGCGGGCAGTGAAGTGAGCGGGCCGCTGATCGGCTCGCCATCACGCACCAGATACCAGCAGGCGAGCAATCCCGACGCTCGGAGCGATGCGGGAACGGCGCTGCCGACCACCGACATGATTTGAACCTGAGCCATGACAAGTACCTCCATCAATCTGTGGAGCTACCTTAGGGATTCGCTGCGCTCAGGGACAATCAACGCTTTCGATAGTGGTCATTGATCACAGTGAGGACTGTGTCAGTCGACAACCTGGTCGAGCATGTGCACCACTTCACGCTCATTGAGCAGGCCCTTGTGCACGAGACTCTCCGCCAGTAGCGAAAGAAACTTGGCGCAGCGGTGGCCTTCCAGGTGTTTCAGTTCAGTCAGCGCGCTGTACACCTTGCTTGAAGTGCACAGGCCGACGATGCGGTGCGGATTCTGTGTAGGCATGGGTCGTCCTTGTTTTTATCAACCTGTTGTTTACGGACGGATTCAGATTGCGGTTCCGTCATGACAAATGGATGACCGTTTTGTGTTTTGCCCCCGACGGTCAAGTCCATCATGCCGACTTTAGCTGCCGGGACTGTCCTCACAGCGACCTTGGCGAGATTTTTTCAGACTTTGCCCGACCGACGGTCATAAAAAAGCCCCGCTATAAAGCGGGGCTCGTTGTTCGTGATTACCAGCGCGGGCCACCGTAGTAGCCGTGTGGCCGGCCGTAATAGCCGCGTGGTGGGCCGTAGTAGACCGGGCCAGGCACGTAGACCGGTTGTTGCACATAGACCGGAGCCGGCTGGTAGTAGACCGGTGGCGGCGGTTGTTGCACATAAACCGGTGCCGGCTGAGCGTAAACAGGCTGTTGCACGTAGACCGGCCGGTCCTGATTGATCAATGCCGAGCCGATGATGGCCGAGCCGACGATCGCACCAAACACTGCCGGACCCTGCCAGCCACCGCCGTGGGCTTCTGCCTGACCTGTGATAGCGAATGCACCAATCAACAAGGCCACGATGGGGAGTTTACGAATCATGATAATTCCTCGGTTCTTCGACCCGGCGTCCGGGCCTGCACCAGGCCCAAAGTTGTCGCGGGGATACTTCTATGACAGCGAAATTCTGAAAATCAGCACAGCCGCTGGGTAAATTTTGTGTAAGGTCTGCACCGGCTTCTTTACCGGTCGGTCAAAGGGGCACGCGGCCCGTTGCAGACAGGCGCTTATGATCGTCCAGAACCCGATGGAATGGCTAACTCCGTCCATCCGAAAGTCCGTTTTGAAGGAGAAGTTTCATGCAGATGAATCCCAACAAAGACACCCAACTGTGCATGTCCCTGTCCGGGCGCCCGGGGAATTTCGGTCTGCGCTTTCATAACCATTTGTACGAGCAGTTGGGCCTGAACTTCTATTACAAGGCGTTCAGCAGCCAGGATCTGCCGGGAGCCGTCGGCGGCATTCGTGCGCTGGGGATTCGTGGTTGTGGCGTGTCGATGCCGTTCAAGGAAGCGTGCATCGCGCTGGTCGATGAGCTGGATGCGTCGGCAGCCGCGATCCAGTCGATCAACACCATCGTCAACACCAACGGCCATCTCAAGGCCTACAACACCGATTACATCGCCATCGCGCAATTGCTGGAAACCCACGCGGTGCCAAAGGATACGACGTTCGCCCTGCGCGGCAGTGGCGGCATGGCCAAAGCGGTGGCCAGTGCCTTGCGCGATGGTGGCTACAAGAACGGCTTGATCGTTGCGCGTAACGAGTGCGCCGGGCGCGCATTGGCCGATTCGCTGGGCTATCGCTGGCAGGCGGAGCTCGGCGAAGAGCGACCGCAGATGCTGATCAATGTCACCCCGGTGGACATGGACGGCGGGCCGGAAGCCGGGCAACTGGCGTTCGAACCAGAAGTGATCCGGGCGGCCGACACCGTGTTCGATGTGGTGGCGATTCCGTCGGAAACGCCGCTGATCGTGCGCGGGCGAGCCGAAGGTAAAAAGGTCATTACCGGGCTGGAGGTGATTGCGATCCAGGCGCTGGAGCAATTTGTGCTGTACACCGGAGTGCGGCCAAATGAAGAGCAGTTTGCGGCGGCGGTGAGTTTCGCCCGCAGTTGATGTTCAGGACTGTATGTGTTGAATGAGTTGGCCCCATCGCTGGCAGGCCAGCTCCCACAGGTGTCAGGTTGCAACACTGATAGGTGAGCAACCACAAATTCTGTGGGAGCTGGCTTGCCAGCGATGAATTCAACTCGGTTTATCCGTTTACCTATACTGCAGCCTCAGCAAGCCAAGACTTGCCCCTCATAAAAAACTGATCGAGGCTCCCCATGCATCCGCCCATCCTCAACCTGCACCAGGTCGAACTCGAATCCCTGCCCGAAGCGCTGGCCCCGGAAGGTGAAACCGCTGGCCGCTATCAACAACGCATGGCGCGCATCGGCCAGCAGCTTGGCGCGCAGAAACTCGGTTATCGGCTTTATGTCCTGCCGCCGGGTATGCGCGGCAGTCCGTTTCATAGCCATCGGGTCAATGAAGAGATGTTCTATGTGGTGGTCGGGGAGGGCGAGGTACGGCTGGGGGCCGAGCGCTTTGCGATCCGCGCGGGTGATGTGATTGCCTGCCCGCCGGGTGGGCCGGAAATGGCGCACCAGATCATCAACACCAGCGATGCCGAGTTGCGTTATCTGGCGGTCAGTACCCAGCAGCAACCGGATATCTGCGAATACCCGGACTCCAACAAATACGCGGTGATGGACAACTTCAAGGTCGATGCCCAGGGCAACGCGTCAGGCTTTGTTGCCGTGGCGCGGCAGGCCGACCGGGTGGATTACTGGGAGGGTGAATAACCCGTAGATCTCATGTAGGAGTGAGCCTGCTCGCGATGGCGGTCTGTCAGGCACTGAAATTCTGAATGAACCGGCGCAATCGCGAGCAGGCTCACTCCTACAAGGTATTGTGGTGATTATTCGAGGCGCGCCAGGCGCTCTTCCAGTGCGGCAATCCGCGCTTCCAGCTCTTCGATGCGCTCAACTGACACACCGCTATTCGAGCGCTCGGCTGGATTGTGCCGCGCTGCCAGAATTGCCTCGATGTCTGCCGGATCGCCCAGCGCATGGGTGTAGCGGTCTTCGCGCTGCCCGGCCTGACGCGGAATCAACACTGCCAGACCGCGCGCGATCAGGCGCTCGAGCTGATGCACCACTTGCTCGGCATCTTCGAAGTCATGCATGCGGCCGCTGCGGGTCAGCAGCTCATTCACCGTCTGTGGGCCACGCAGGAACATCAAACCGGTGAGAATCACCTGGGCCGGCACCAGCTCCAACGCCTTGTCGAGCTTGTGCTCCCAGCGATCAGCGCGACTGCCCATGACCAGTTTGGCGTAACCGTGGCTTTCCAGCGCACGCAGGCTCTGGCCGACCTGGCCTTGAGTCAGGTTCATCACCGGCTCGCGGCTGGTTTTCTGATTGCAGGCCAGCACCAGCGCATTGAGGGTCAGCGGATAGGTTTCCGGGCTGGTGGCCTGTTTTTCGATCAACGCACCCAGAATGCGGATTTCCGTGGCGTTGAGCCGTGGTTCGTCGGTGGTGGTTGCAAGTTCGGTGGTCATCGCGCGTTCCCTCAGCAGTCGAAGGCGCCTAGCCTAATCCTTGGCTAACAAAAGGCAAGCCGTGTGGTCATCAAGCATGGCTATAATCGCCTCCACGTTCCACCCAGCCACTACACGAGACTGCCATGACCATTTCCCTGTACGCCGCATCCGTCCCGGTTTTTCAACAAATGCTCAACGCCCTGAGCGATGTCCTGAAAAAGGCTGAAGCCCACGCCACCGAGAAAAACATCGACCCGAACGCTTTCCTGCAAGCGCGCCTGTACCCGGACATGTTCCCGCTGGTGCGTCAGGTGCAGATCGCCGTCGACTTCGCCAAGGGCGTGTCCTCGCGTCTGGCCGAAGTCGAAATCCCGAAATATGACGACACCGAAACCACCTTCGCCGAGCTGCAGGCGCTGATTGCCAAGGTCCTGGCCTACATCGGCGAGATCAAGCCGGAGCAGATCAATGGCAAGGAAGGCATCGAGATCGTTACTCGTCCGGGCACCCCGAAAGAGAAGCGCTTCAGCGGTCAGGCTTACCTGCTGAGCTACGGTCTGCCACAGTTCTTCTTCCACGTGACCACTGCCTATGACCTGCTGCGTCATAACGGTGTTGAAGTGGGTAAACGCGATTACATGGGCGCGTACTAAATCGTTAGAAGCCCTCACCCTAGCCCTCTCCCAAGGGGAGAGGGGACTGATCGCGTTGTTTGTTCGAGACACGCCGACTTGATCTATCGAGTCGAACTCAAGACTTGAATGCGACACAGATCGGCTCCCTTTCCCCCTCGCCCCTTGGGGGGAGAGGGTTGGGGTGAGGGGGGAAAGATCTCAGCCACAAAAAAGCCCGCCAGGGTTCACTCCTTGGCGGGCTTTTCATTGCAGCAATTGTTACGCAGTGCGCTGGGCTTTCGCTTCTTCACCCAGGCAAGCCGCTGCGGTGAACAGCACGTCAGTGGACGAATTCAGCGCAGTCTCCGCCGAATCCTGCAACACCCCAATGATGAAACCGACGGCCACCACCTGCATGGCAATCTCGCTCGGGATGCCGAACAGGCTGCACGCCAGCGGAATCAGCAGCAGCGAGCCGCCGGCCACGCCCGACGCGCCACAGGCGCAGATCGCCGCGACGACGCTGAGCAGGATCGCGGTCGGGATGTCCACGGCAATCCCCAGCGTGTGCACGGCGGCCAGGGTCAGCACGGTGATGGTGATCGCTGCGCCGGCCATGTTGATGGTTGCGCCCAATGGGATCGATACCGAGTAGGTGTCTTCGTGCAGGCCCAGACGTTTACTCAGTTCCAGGTTGACCGGAATGTTCGCCGCCGAGCTGCGGGTGAAGAACGCGGTGATGCCGCTTTCGCGCAGGCACTTGAGGGTCAGCGGGTACGGGTTGCGGCGCAGTTTCCAGAACACGATCAGCGGGTTCATCACCAGCGCGACGAACAGCATGCAGCCCAGCAGCACGCCCAGCAGATGCGCGTACCCGATCAGAGCGCCGAAGCCCGAGGTGGCGAGGGTCGAGGCCACCAGACCGAAAATGCCCAGGGGGGCGAAGCGAATCACCACGCGCACGATCAACGTCACGCCGTTGGACAGATCGCCAACCACCTCGCGGGTGGTGTCACCGGCGTGGCGAATCGCGACGCCCATGCCGATCGCCCAGGCCAGGATGCCGATAAAGTTGGCGTTCATCAGCGCGCTGACCGGGTTGTCGACCACGCTTAACAGCAGGCTCTGCAGGACTTCAGTGATCCCGCCCGGCGCGGTCACCGCGACGTTCTCGGTGGACAGCACCAGATGCGAGGGAAACGCCATGCTGGCGACAACCGCGACCACCGCCGCAGCAAAGGTGCCGAGCAGATACAGAAACAGAATCGGCCGGATGTGGGTTTCCTGGCCGTGCTTGTGGTTGGCAATCGACGCCATCACCAGCACGAACACCAGAATCGGTGCCACGGCTTTCAGCGCCGAGACAAACACTTTGCCGATGAACGCCGAGCCTTTTGCCGCTTCCGGGGCGAACAGTGCCAGGGCGATACCGGCAATCAGGCCGATCAGGATCTGCGTGACCAGGCTGAGGTTTTTCAGGCGTTGCAATAGAGAAGGGGGTGAAGCGGTCATAACGGCATCTCTGATTTTTTATAGGGTGCAAGGTTGCGTGAAACCGGTGATACATCGGGGGCAGGTCACCGGCACGAACCGAAAGGGCTGACGCGCCATCAACGCTGTTAAACAGGCCGCTGAATAGGGTGTACGTTTTTCAGGGCGCGGACTTTATCACAGCGTAGGCGTTATCCTTCAGGCCTGTGACGATCTGCCACCGGATAGATCGGCAAGTCGGCAGGTTTGTGCAAGTCAGCCCGGAAACACTCTGTTAAGATTCGCCATCCTCATCTTCATAGTCTGCCAGCGGGCCTTTCGGTCATCGCTGGTGTCGTCGTTTTGCTGGAGTTGCTCATGCTGTTGCCCATTCTTCTGTTGTCCGCCGCCGGTTTCACGGTGCTGACCACAGAATTCGTCATTGTCGGCCTGTTGCCGGCCATTGCCCGTGACCTGGCGGTAACCATTCCGCAGGCGGGTTTGCTGGTGACTCTATTCGCTTTCACGGTGGCGATGTTCGGTCCATTTTTGACCGCGTATTTCGCCCGGTTCGAGCGGCGCAAGCTGTTCATCACCATTCTGATCATGTTCGGCCTGGCCAACACCGTTGCGGCGCTGGCGCCGAACATCTGGGTCATGGCCATCGCCCGTCTGATTCCGGCGCTCGGCCTGCCGGTGTTCTGGGCCTTGGCCAGTGAGACGGCGGTGGACATCGTCGGCCCGGATCACGCTGGCCGCGCGATTGCCAAGATCGGCTTCGGCATTGTTTGCGCGACGGTGTTCGGCATTCCGGTGGGCACGTTGATTTCCGATGCGTTCGGCTGGCGCAGCGCGTTCGCGATTCTGGCGGTCATCGCTTTCGCCAAGGCCTTGCTGCTGTTTGTTTATCTGCCGAAAACCAGTCTGCACCAGCATCAGGTCAGCTTCGCCTCGCAGTTCAAGATCCTGCGCAACCCGCTGATGATCGGCCATGTGCTGTTGTCGATTCTGGTATTCAGCGGCATGTTCACCGCTTATACCTATCTGGCCGACATTCTTGAGCGCCTGGCCGGGTTCAATGGCACGGTGGTTGGCTGGTGCCTGATGGGCTTCGGTGCGGTCGGGCTGATCGGCAACTCGCTGGGCGGCCGTGCGGTGGATCGTCATCCGTTGGGCGCCTCGGTGCTGTTCTGCGCGTTCATGATTGCCGGCATGGTCTCGCTGGTGCCGAACATTCACTCGACGGTGGGGCTGGCGGTGGCTATGGGCATCTGGGGTATCACCCAGGCTGCACTGTTTCTGGTCAGCCATGTACGGCTGATGAAAGCCGCACCAGAAGCGCCAGCCTTTGCCGCCTCGCTGAATATCGCCGGGGCCAACCTCGGGATCGGCCTCGGTGCGATGATCGGCGGACGGGTGATCGACAGTGCCGGCCTCGGCTTTCTGGGGTTCGCCGCAGCCGGTTTCATTCTGTTGTCGGTGTTCCTTGCCATGGTGTTGATGACGCTCAAGCCGCGCGAAGCGTGCGTCCAGGCGTCATAACGCGGTAAACAGCTCGCGTCGGGCACCTTCGGTAATCGCAACGATGCCGGGGTGCTTGACCTTGCGCTCCACCGAAATGGCATAGAACGACTCGGTCACCGCGTCGGTCTGGCCAATCTCCTCGACGCCGTACTGGCGTTTGACTTCATCGGCAATCACGCTTGGGCCGATGAAAATCCCGCTGCCCGATTGGCCGAAGGCCTGCATCAGGGCGCTGTCATCGAACTCCCCGACGATCCGCGGCTGGATCTGCTGCTCGGCGAACCAGCGTTGCAAACGGCTGCGCACCACGGTTTCCGCCCCGGGAATCAACAGCGGAGCGCCGTTGAGGCTGCGCGGGAAATCCTGCCCGTATTGCACCGCCAACTGCGCGGTGGCGAAGAAACTGATCCCGCATTCGCCGAGCTTCTGGCTGTAGCCCTTGATGTCGAGGTGCGACGGCATCGGGCTGTCGGAAATCACCAGGTCCAGGCGCTGGATCGCCAGATCCGCCAGCAGGCGTTCGAGTTTGTCTTCGCGGCAGGTGATGCGCAGTGGCTCGTGCAGCTCCATGGTCGGCGCGATCAGGCGGTAGACGATGGATTTGGGCACCACATCTGCCACGCCGACGCGGAACAGGATCTGCTGCTCGTTGGGCTGGGCACGCAGCATCAGCTCCAGTTCACCGCCCAACTGAAACATCTGTTCGGCGAAGGGCAGGGCCTGGCGCCCGGCTTCGGTCAGCTCCAGCTGGCGGCCGACCCGGTGAAACAGTTCGATGCCGTAGGTTTGTTCGAGCAGGGAAATCTGCCCGCTGATGGTTTGTGGCGTGAGGTTAAGTTGCTCGCAGGCACGCACGATGCTGCCGGTCTTGGCCACCACCCAGAAGTAATGCAGTTGTCGGTAATTCAGCATCCGTCGCGTCCCCCTTTGTAGGAGCTGCCGCAGGCTGCGATCTTTTGATCTTGCTTGAAAAAATCAAAGATCGCAGCCTGCGGCAGCTCCTGCATTGATTGTTATAGTTCGTTAAGGCCGAAGTATAACCGCTAAAAATACGAATTTTCCTGAAGTGTTTGTCTCCCTAGAATGCCCAGCCATCGACGTGTGGTCTGCGACCCGGTCTGTTCATTCGAAGGAAGTCCCATGAAATACACAATTCCAGCACTGATGTTTACGTCTTTACTGCTTATGGCCGGTTGCGATCAGGCCGAGAAGAGCGCCCAGCAGTTGATGGGCAAGGCCGCCGAGAGCGCCAAACAGGCAATCGACGATACGCATAAAGCCGCTGAACAAGCGCTCAGCGACGCTACCGGCGGCCTGATCGAGAAAAAAGAAACACCGGAAAAAGACGCGGAAAAATCCGAATCTTCCTCCAAGACCATCTAAACCGTCTTACACAGAGTCAGGACTGACCCATGGAATATCTGTTAGAACTCGCCGCCAGCCCCGCCGCCTGGGTTGCCTTGGCCACACTGGTGGTGATGGAGATCGTGCTCGGCATCGATAACCTGATCTTTATTTCGATCCTGACCAACAAGCTGCCCGTGCAGCATCGGCAGAAGGCGCGGCGCATCGGTATCGGCATGGCGCTGATTCTGCGTCTGGCCCTGTTGAGCACCATTGCCTTCATCGTGCAGTTGACTGCCCCGGTGTTCGAAATCATGGGCCAGGCGTTCTCCTGGAAGGACATGATCCTGATTGCCGGTGGTCTGTTCCTGGTGTGGAAAGCCACGACCGAGATCCATCACAGCATGGACCCGGCGCCGGAAGACCCGAAAAGCGCGACATCGACCGTGACCCTGGGCTTTGCTGCCGCGATCGGTCAGATCCTGATGCTGGACATGGTGTTTTCCATCGACAGCATCATTACCGCGGTGGGCATGACTGAGCACTTGCCGATCATGGTGATCGCGGTGGTGGTCTCGGTGATGGTGATGCTGTTTGCGGCTGAGCCTTTGGCCAAGTTCATCAACGACAACCCGACGGTGGTGATGCTGGCCCTGGGCTTCCTGATCATGATCGGCATGACGCTGATCGCCGAAGGCTTCGGCGCCCATGTACCGAAAGGGTATGTGTATGCGGCCATGGCCTTCTCGGCAGCGATTGAAGTGCTGAACATGCTGTCGCGCCGGGCGAAGCAGAAGAAGCTGGCGCAGCAGGCTTAATCTGCAGCAAACCAAAAGGCCGGCTGGACTCGTCGAGTTCAGCCGGCCTTTTTGCTTATGCCTGATGCCTTGCGCCTCATGCCTTATGTAGGAGCTGCCGAAGGCTGCGATCTTTTGACTTTGAAGATCAAAAGATCGCAGCCTTCGGCAGCTCCTACCGGGGTTTTATATCAACTGACCTGTCAATGCGCAGTCGCGTGGCTGGTGCTTTGTCTTTCAGGTTTTTGTGCCGCTGCCGAATCGACCGGATGGTGATGGCGCCGCGCAATACGCAGCACGCCCCACAGCATGGCGCTGGCAACTGCCAGCCAGCCGGCGATCAGCATTACGATAGTCATGGTCAGGCTCATCAGTGCCTCCTCTTTGCCCTGCGTCGGGCACTCACTTTTTCAATTCGCTCTGTTTCAGTGACAGTCTAGACAATGGGGTGTTTCAGACTATTGACCAAAGGTCGGTGATGACCAATCAGTTCGCTCTATGCACTCGATCGGTCTGCGGTTTAAGGCTATACCGCAGGCGTGCGCCGCCCTATGATCGCAGGCGTTGCCGGAACACGATGACCGGCGTCTGATGAGAGTGACGATGGTGCAGGTATTTTCTCGAATGCGAGGGGCGCTGCTGATTGCCGGTTGCGCGGCCGTGTTGGCAGGGTGTGCGGGCAGCGTGGCGCCGCAGGTCAAGCGCCTGCCGGAGCGGGTGGAACTCAGCGGCACGTTCTATCGCGGCGAAGCCAATCAGAGTGGTCCGCAAGTGCTGGCCAGCCTGTTATCGCAGCAGGGCATCATGATCACCCCGGGCTTGCTGGAGAAACCGTTGCATCTGCCGGGGGCACAGGATCAGTTGCAACAGAATCTGCAGAACCTGGCCCGCGATTACGGCATGGTGGTCTATCCGCTGGACAAGAACCTGCCAGCCTTGTTGACCCAGGTGGCGGCCGGTTATCCGGTGATGGTGCGCTTCAGTGAAGGCTCGGCGTTCTGGGCTGAACCGCGTTACGCGATCCTTTCCGGTTACGACCGGCTGAAACAGAAGGTGCTGTTGCGCGCCGGGATGAATCGTCGCGAATTGATGAGCTTCAGTTCCTTTGAATCGGCGTTCGAAAAGTCGGGTGGCTGGGCGGTACTGATCCAGAAGCCGTCGCAGATTCCCGCCGAGGTTGATCGCCAGCGCTGGCTCACGGCAGCGGATGAGCTGGCGCAGGCCGGGCAGGAACGTGAAGCGGCGCAAGCCAAAAAGGCGTTGGCCGCACATTAAGGCTCCGTTCGTCATCTGCCGGGCACCCTCACGCCCGGCAGGTCTCTCACTATAGAGCCCGAATGTGCGGGTGATTCAGGAGGCGAGCATGGCAGATTCCCCATCCCCGAAAGGCCCACACTCAAGCGAGCATTCGTCCGGTCATGATCTGGGTTTCGATCCGGATTCGCCGGACCTCGACGATCCACAGGTTGACCCCGTCGGCCCGGCCAAGGCGCCGAAAGACGTGGAGCCCGGCGAAGACAGTAAACGTCCGGCCAAGCCTTACGATCCTTTGGCTGACCTGAAACCCTGAAGTGAGGTGCGTATGAGTACCGATTCCAGCTTCGACGATAAAAAACCGGACAGCGTGCCTACCACGCCTGAGGACGATGTGGATCCTGTGCTGGATCCGGACAGTCCGCTGCGGGATCCGTTGGCGCGACCCAATGTGCTGACGCCAGATCCGGGCGCAGGCGACGGCATCCCGGATGACGACAAAATGCCGCTACCCAATGATTGAATAAAGGCTATTTAACGACTGGCTGAATACCCCTGTGGCGAGGGAGCTTGCTCCCGCTGGACTGCGCAGCAGGCCTTCTCTTGTTAAAAAAGAAGGTCCGCTACGCGCCCCGGCGGGAGCAAGCTCCCTCGCCACAGTTGGGTTTTTCTGGTTACTTGGAGGCTTCGACCACGCCGCTCTGGCGACTCTTGAGGTTTTTCTCGGCCTTGTACTGCTGGGCAACTGCCGGGACGCCGGCGCTACGGCCGGTTTCCACCCAGCTGCGAATACGGCTTGCATCGGCAAAATGCGTGTACTTGCCGAACGCATCGAGAATCACCAAGGCCACCGGACGGTTGCCCATTCGTGTGACCAATACCAGACAGTGCCCAGCCGGATTGGTAAAGCCGGTTTTGGTGATCTTGATGTCCCAGTCAGCCTTGTTCACCAGGTGATCGGTGTTGCGGAAACCCAGGGTGTAATTGGGTTTGCGGAACGCTACGGTTTTTTCCTTGGTGGTGGTCAGCTCGCTGAGAATCGGATGCTTGCTCGCGGCGACCAGCAATTTGCTCAAGTCGCGGGCGGTGGACACGTTGCGTTCAGACAGCCCGGTCGGCTCGACATAGTGCGTGTTGGTCATGCCCAGCGCTTTGGCCTTGGCGTTCATTGCGGCGATGAACGCGGCGTAACCGCCTGGATAGTGATGCGCCAGGCTGGCGGCCGCACGGTTTTCCGAGGACATCAGGGCAATCAGCAGCATCTCGCGACGCGGCAGTTCGCTCTTGAGTTTGACTCGGGAGAACACGCCTTTCATTTCCGGCGTGTGGCTGATGTCGACGTCGATCCATTCGTCCATGTTCTGGTGCGCTTCAACCACCACCAGTCCGGTCATCAACTTGCTCACCGAAGCGATCGGTACGATCACATCCGGGTTGCTCGAATAGATGACTTTATTGGTCTGCAAATCCATGAGCAGGGCGCTGCCGGAGGCGATCTTCAACTGCGAAGCATCGCGTGGCGCGGCGGTAGTTTCAGCGGCGTTGACGGTTGGCGTGACGAACGTGCCTGAAAAAGCAAAAACCAGGCTCAGGATCGAAAGACGAATTTTCACGCGGGCGAACTCATAAAGGTTGGATATTCCGTTAGTTTGTAACGGGTTATTTCTTCAAAGCGTCGCATTCTAGGAGTATGGCTGAAGATCTGTCG
This sequence comes from Pseudomonas sp. NPDC088414, assembly GCF_044753325.1. Taxonomy (NCBI): domain Bacteria; kingdom Pseudomonadati; phylum Pseudomonadota; class Gammaproteobacteria; order Pseudomonadales; family Pseudomonadaceae; genus Pseudomonas; species Pseudomonas sp. NPDC088414. Next base: position 194,811 of record NZ_JBIVMY010000002.1, read on the forward strand.
ATGGTTGTTTGAATGACCTGAAAATCTCGTGAAAAGGCCTGTAAAAAGAGGGGTTTCCGGCGAACGGTTAGTGTTTTTTCTCAGATACGAAAAACCCCGCACAAGGCGGGGTTCTTTTATTGCGGAAAAACGTCTCAGGCGTGCAGGGTTTCTGCCGCGTAGAGGGTATTTTCCAGCAGGCAGGCACGGGTCATCGGGCCAACGCCGCCGGGAACCGGAGTGATCCAGCCGGCGCGGGGCAGGGCGGTTTCGTACACTACGTCACCGACCAGCTTGCCGTCGTCCTGACGGTTGATGCCGACGTCGATCACGATCGCGCCTTCCTTGATCCACTCGCCCTTGACCAGGCCCGGCTTGCCGGCGGCGACCACCACCAGATCAGCACGGCCGACGTGGCCGGCCAGGTCCTTGGTGAAGCGGTGGGTGACGGTCACGGTGCAACCGGCCAGCAGCAGCTCCATCGCCATCGGACGACCGACGATGTTTGACGCACCCACCACCACCGCATCCAGACCATAAAGGTCCACGCCGGTGCTTTCCAGCAAGGTCATGATGCCTTTTGGGGTGCATGGGCGCAGCAGCGGGATGCGTTGGGCCAGACGGCCGACGTTATAAGGATGGAAGCCGTCGACGTCTTTGTCCGGGCGAATGCGCTCCAGCAGTTTGGAGGCATCCAGGTGCTCGGGCAGCGGCAGTTGCAGCAGCACGCCGTCGATGGCCGGGTCGTCGTTGAGGCGATCGATCAGATCGGTCAGCGCTTCTTGAGTGGTTTCGGAAGGCAGGTCGTAGGCTTGAGAGAGGAAGCCGACCTCTTCACAGTCTTTACGCTTGTGCGAGACATAAACCTGAGAGGCAGGATCGCTGCCGACCAGGATCACCGCGAGGCCGGGAGTGCGCAGGCCTTGCTGGCGACGCTCGGCAACTCGTTGGGCGATCTGCTGGCGCAGGCTGGCGGCGATCGATTTGCCGTCGATTAGTTGTGCAGTCATTGCGCGTGATTAACCATCGAGAGGGGAAAAAAAGAGAACGCATTCTCGCATGTCAGGCGGTGAGGGCAAAGGCGCTTGGTCAGCAAATTCCCCTAACTCCTTTAATTAAATGAATTTTTTTCAAAAAAGATTTGACGACCTTAAGGTCGCTCTATACTATTCGTCGCACTTGTCGGGCACAGCCTAGCACTGGTTAAGAAGGTTGAGCGGGATTACGGTTCTGCGAGGCTGGAAAGCATTTAGTTTGTAGTCCTCCAAGGGTACAGATTAACAAGGCGCCCGTAGCTCAGCTGGATAGAGCATCCGCCTTCTAAGCGGATGGTCGCAGGTTCGAGTCCTGCCGGGTGCGCCATTAGGCAGCTTTGGCACAAGTAACGCGATATGGTGGGCGTAGCTCAGTTGGTAGAGCACGGGATTGTGACTCCCGTTGTCGTGGGTTCGATCCCCATCGTCCACCCCATATTTCGAAAGGCGCCAGATGTAACAGTCTGGCGCCTTTGCTTTAAAAGCTTCATCTGCGGATGTGGTGGAATTGGTAGACACACTGGATTTAGGTTCCAGCGCCGCGAGGCGTAAGAGTTCGAGTCTCTTCATCCGCACCAATTAAAGCTTCATTCATGCCGCAGGCCTGATGAAGTTCAGCAAAAAAGTTGAATGGCTTTTTTGTGACGCAATATGGTGGGCGTAGCTCAGTTGGTAGAGCACGGGATTGTGACTCCCGTTGTCGTGGGTTCGATCCCCATCGTCCACCCCATATTTCGAAAGGCGCCAGATTTAACAGTCTGGCGCCTTTTTTGTTTTACGGCTTGTGGTTTGTTGTGTCGGGTTTCAGGTCCAAGGGCAGGGCATTCGTCGTGTTCACGGGCTTGCAGCCGTTGCGCCGACCACCGGCAATGTTCACGGGATCAGCCGTCAGGGAGATGGCTCGCGGTCTCTTCTATATATAGAAGCGGTTGAAACAGAGCCCTGGCGTGATGGTCTTTATTCGTCTTCGGGGTGGAGTGCATTGCTGCATTCACACCTATAAATGGCCTGCTGTTTTTTTACCCGTTTCCAGTAGGGTGACTTCTTGAGTTTGACCCACTAGAATGCATGCCCTTGATTCTGGGGTCGGAAACGGCCGGCTAACGTCTGTGCAACGAGGAATATCCATGCAAGTTTCTGTTGAAAATACTACTGCTCTTGAGCGCCGCATGAGCGTCACCGTGCCGGCTGAGCGCATTGAGAGCCAGGTCAACAAGCGTCTGCAGCAGACTGCCCAAAAGGCCAAGATTGCTGGCTTCCGTCCAGGCAAAGTGCCAATGAGCGAAATCAAGCGCCGTTTCGGTGCTGACGCTCGTCAGGAAGCTGTTGGTGATGTCATCCAGTCCTCCTTCTACGAAGCTGTGGTTGAGCAGAAGCTGAACCCTGCCGGTTCGCCTTCGATCGAGCCAAAGTCGCTGGAAGCTGGCAAGGACCTGGAATACGTTGCCGTATTCGAAGTGTTCCCTGAGTTCACCGTTGCCGGTTTCGACGGCATCACTGTCGAGCGCCTGAGCGCTGACGTGGCTGACGCTGATCTGGACAAGATGCTTGACATCCTGCGCAAGCAGAACACCCGTTTTGAAGTGACCGACCGTGCCGCTCAGAACGAAGACCAGCTGAACATCGATTTCGTTGGCAAGGTTGACGGCGAAGTGTTCGCTGGCGGTTCGGCCAAAGGCACTCAACTGGTGCTGGGTTCCGGTCGCATGATCCCGGGCTTCGAAGAAGGCCTGGTTGGCGCCAAAGCGGGCGAAGAGCGCGTTCTGAACCTGACCTTCCCAGAGGACTATCAGAACCTGGACCTGGCCGGCAAAACCGCTGAGTTCACCGTGACTGTAAACACCGTGTCCGAGCCTAAGCTGCCAGAGCTGAACGAAGAGTTCTTCGCTCAATTCGGCATCAAGGAAAGCGGTATCGACGGTTTCCGCACCGAAGTTCGCAAGAACATGGAGCGTGAACTGCGTCAGGCCATCAAATCCAAGGTAAAAAATCAGGTAATGGACGGTCTGCTGGCCCCCAACCCGAACCAAGTGCCTAAGGCTCTGCTGTCCAACCAAGTTGACCGTCTGCGCGTGCAG